>JANMAV010000290.1:0-11350 GCA_031360055.1 Ferruginibacter sp. | reverse complement strand
ATAATTTTTATAAAAATATGATTGCTAAATTAAATTTTATAGTATTTGAGCCCAAGATTATGGTATTTTACCAGAGAAAAAAATTAATTCCGATAATTTCTCTATAACAAATCATTAATTTATCTATGTATTGAAAACTCTACCCTATATATTACATTTGTAGCAATCTATTAATATTTAATTCTTTAAAATGGCTACACAAAAATTAAGCAACCTTGCAGAAACTTTGATAGGCTCAGAGATTGTAAAACTAGGTGGCATAATTAAAGAAAAAATAGCAGCTGGCGATAAAATTTACAACTATACCATTGGCGATTTTGATCCTTCACAATTTCCTATACCAGCAGCACTTGAAGCAGCCATAAACCAAGCATATAAAAATGGGTATACAAACTACCCAATAGCCGATGGTGAAAATGATTTAAGAATAGCCGTACAAAAACAAATATTAAGCAGCCAGGGCTTACAAGTTGAATTGCCGCAATTGCTAATTGCTGCAGGTGGCAGGCCACTTATTTACGCTGCCTATAGAGCAATTGTAGATAAGGGAGATAAAGTAATATACCCTGTACCTAGTTGGAACAACAACCACTATGTGCATTTTACCGAAGGCCAGCATGTAATTATAGAGTGCAATAAAGAAAACAACTTTATGCCAACGGCTGCACAAATAAAAGAACATGTAGCTGATGCTACATTACTAGCCCTTTGTTCCCCATTAAACCCTACGGGGACAGTTTTTACCGAGGTAGACTTAGCAGAAATTTGTGACGTTGTAATAGCTGAAAATGAAAGCCGTGCTGAAGGAGAAAAAAAATTATATGTTCTTTATGACCAAATTTATAGCGCTTTAACTTTTGGCCATACTAAACATGTAAACCCAGTATCGTTACGCCCAAAAATGGCAGCATACACTATTTTTATTGATGGCATAAGTAAAGCTTTTGCCGCTACAGGTGTAAGAGTGGGTTGGAGTTTTGGGCCAGCAGAAGTAATTGCCAAAATGAAAAGTATTAATAGCCACGTAGGTGCATGGGCACCTATGGCAGAGCAAAAAGCTACTGCAAGTTTTTTAGCTAATCAAACAGCCGTAAAAGAATATTTAACACATTTTAAATCAGAAATTGAGTACCGTTTGCAGCATTTGTTTACTGGCTTTAAAAAATTGCAAAGCCAAGGTTTTGCTGTAGATGCTATAGAACCACAAGCCGCTATTTACTTAACTGTGCAATTTAATTTAATTGGCAAAAAGTATAAGGGTGAGCTGTTGCAAACCCAATCAGCGGTTACAGAATATATTTTAAACCATGCTAAATTGGCAATAGTACCATTTGAATATTTTGGCACCAAACAAAACCAACATTGGTATAGGCTAAGTGTAGGTTGTGTTAAAAAAGAAGATATACAAAAATTGTTTGATCAGTTGGGGTATACTTTGCAGCAACTTGAAAACTAGTTTTTATTGCTAAAAAAAATAAAAGGCTTTTGCAATTTTTGTTGGCGTAATAGCTTTTTTATTTCAACAGGGTTTTTTATAATTTTATACTTATTTAAGTCAAGTACTTCGTGTGCATTTACAAAATTATCTAACCTTTCTGTTGTAAATAATATTGTATTTAACTGCATAACTTCGTTATCAATATCTTGCTGCGTCATCATACGCTGCCTAAACATTACTAAAAGATCTCTATTAGCAGAAGTCATGTTTTTTATTAAATTTATTTGTAACCAACCATACCGGTACAACCACAAGTGCTTTTTTTGGTAGATGAACAACCAACAGTAGAAGCTACTACAGCAATTGAAACAAGTATAACAGCGACTATTTTAAATAATTTTTGCATAATTTATTATACAAAATAACGAATTTTTATATTACAAAATTACATTTGGCACCTTAGGCTAAAAATATTAACAAAGTTATGCAGGGTAAAAAAATTTTAGTAGCCCCTTTAGATTGGGGTTTAGGCCATGCAACTCGTTGTGTACCATTAATAAATGAATTATTACTACAAGGGCACAGCGTAATATTGGCTGCAGAAAAAGCCGGATTTGCTTTACTACATCAGGAATTTCCTTCATTGCAGATAATTCCGCTACAAGGCTATAACGTTAGTTACAGCAAGAAAAAATATTTTTTTTTACTTAAAATATTTACACAATTATACAGCATAAAAAAAACAATTAATAGAGAACATAATTGGCTGCAAAAAATTATTGCCTTGCATAATATAGATGTAGTAATTAGCGATAACAGGTTTGGCTTGCAAAGCAAAAATGCTCACTGTATTTTTATTACTCACCAATTATTGGTTAAAACAGGTATACAGTTGCTAGATTTTTTTACCCAAAAAATGAACTACCATTTCATTAATAAATTTAATGAATGTTGGGTGCCTGATGTTGAAAATAATGAAAACTTGGCTGGTGAATTATCACATCCTAAAAAAATGCCAACCATTGTAACCACATATATAGGTGTACTGAGTAGGTTTACAAAAAAAACTACAGCATTTGCAGAAAAAATAGATGTATTAGTAGTTTTATCAGGCCCCGAGCCACAACGTACAATTTTTGAAAATGCATTACTACCACAATTGCAAGCATTACCCCTAAAAACTATGCTTGTTAGGGGCTTACCTAATAGTACAAACACATTACAATACCCCAATGTTACAGTGGTACAGCACTTATCAGCTACTGATTTAAACAAAATATTACTAGCTGCAGATACTATAATTACAAGATGTGGTTACAGCACTATTTTAGATTTGGTAGCTTTACAAAAAACAGCCATTGTGGTGCCAACGCCTGGCCAAACTGAGCAGGAATATTTGGCAAAATATTTAAGTTTACAGCAACATTTTTATACAGCCCCTCAAAAAAACTTTAACATTGCAGCTGCCATTGCTGCTATGCAACAAACTAAAATTTTACCATTTAACACACCTACTGGCAACCAATTGGCAGATGCTATAAAAAACTTACCATACAAATGTGTCAAACAATAATTGATGACCAAAATTTTATTACAATAAATTACACCACAAATAAACTATTTGTTGGGCAGTATTGTAACTGCCAATTTACTACTTGTAATTTTGAAAATAGTGATTTGGCTTACCAAATTTTTGAAGATTGCACTTTTAGTAATTGTAACCTTAGCATGGCAACTTTAAACCAAACAAGTTTAAAAAATGTAACCTTTAAAGATTGTAAAATGATGGGATTACGATTTGACAATTGTAAACCATTTTTATTTGAAGTTAGTTTTTTAAATTGCCAATTACAGCTTAGTTCATTTTATGGTTGGAATGTAAAAAAAACAGTTTTTGCAAAATGCATTTTACACGAAGTTGATTTTACAAATGCTGATTTAAGCTTTGCAGTGTTAGATGAATGTGATGCAGCTAGAGCTATTTTTAATAATACAAATTTGCAAAAAGCACAATTACAAACTGCCTATAATTTTAGTATAAACCCTGTACAAAACAATATTACAGAAGCTACCTTTAGCAAATATGGCCTTGAAGGTTTATTGGAGCAATATAAAATTAATGTAGTGTAATTACACTAATCCAACTCCTTGCTTATTTTTATCTGTACTACCTATTATGCTTGATGCCGTATTTTGGTAAAAAAATACATTGCCACCAATATTACCTTGCTCTAATAATTCAATAATGTTTTTGTTAGTAAAAACATCGTTTTCGGCCAAAACTACATTTTCAATTTGTTGTTGCATGCATATTTTTTTAATAACATCTAATTGTATATTTTCAGTACAATCTATCCATTGTTTTATATAATAGTTATTTCTCTGTAAAATGGTTTTAAGGGTGTTTTGTTGTGCCAAATTACATACTACTAAACAATTTTTTGTGTTGCTATTTTGGCTAATTGTATCACCCTGTACATTTTTAAATATGCTATTTGTAACCAATGCCCAAACCTTACCAAGCTGTATGGTAGCATGCATTAACCACATTTTAATTTGTTGGTTTTGGTAATGCTTTTTAATAAATAATTGCATGGCACCATAAAATTGTAGGGTGTATTTTTTTGATACCTTTTGTGTGCTTTCTCCTTTAAAATGTATAATTTGGGTATTGCCTAAATAATAAGTATGTAAGCCGGCCTTGGTAATTCTATAGCTCAAATCTACATCTTCTCCGTACATAAAAAAATCAGCATCAAACCCTTTTGTAAGCACTATAGCTTGTTTACTAAGCATCATAAAAGCGCCTGCTAAAATTGGTACTGTAGCATTTTCAAACTTAGAAACTTTGCTGGCATAATAGCCATTGTTGGTATTATGTAAACCTGCAATTTTTAAAAAACCATTTACAGCAGTAGGTACATTGCGTTTACTTTCTGGCAAAAATTTTCCTGCTCCATCAAGCATTTGTACCCCTATTGCCCCAATTAAATCATTTGCTTTAAAAACTTCTAAACAATTAATAAAACAATCTTCAGGCACAATTGTATCGGGGTTTAAAAATAATATACACTCTCCTTTTGTAATATCTAATACAGCATTGTTTGCCCTTCCAAAGCCAACATTAGTATCATTCCAAAAAAATTGTACGTCACTAAATTTACTTTCTAAATATAATTTGCTTCCGTCAGTACTATTATTATCAACCACAAGTACTTCGGCTTGTATATATTTACAAGCCTTTAAAACACTTAGTAAACAATGTTCTAAAAAGTATTTTACGTTATAGTTTACTATAATAATAGATAGCTGCATACTGCAAACAAAACTAAAGCCTTTTTGTTATTAAATTTTGTAAACAAAGGTTGATTTACATTTAAAATTTTTATTAAAATTTTGTATAGCTTAATTTTGTGCCATGCAAGAAAGAACTGAAATATCAAGCCTTGGTGAATTTGGACTTATAGACCACCTAACCCAACATAACGAAATAAGAAACTCATCTACCATATTAAGTGTTGGAGATGATGGTGCAGTTATTGATCATTTTGGCAGACAAACCGTTATATCTACAGATTTATTATTAGAAGGGGTTCATTTTGATTTATCATATACACCGCTAAAACATTTAGGCTACAAAGCAGTGGTAGTAAACCTTAGCGATATTTATGCAATGAATGCAACACCTACCCAAATTACAGTAAGCATTGGTTTTAGCAATCGTTTTGCATTGGAAAGTTTAAACGAATTTTATGAAGGTGTATACGCTGCATGTATGGAGTATAATGTTGATTTGATTGGTGGCGATACCAGCACATCCCTAAAAGGCTTTATAATTAGTGTAACTGCAATAGGAGAAGTGGCGCCAGATGCTTATGTAAAAAGAAGTACAGCAAAAAGTGGAGATTTAATTTGTGTTAGTGGAGAACTTGGAGGAGCTTTTTTGGGGTTAACCTTATTAGAAAGAGAAAAAAGAATTTTTGAAGAAACTGGTGCTCAGCCTGATCTTGAAGGACAAACCTACATAGTAGGAAGGTTACTAAAACCAGAAGCTAGAAAGGATATTATTGAATATTTTGCAGAAGAAAATATACTACCTACAAGTATGATAGATATTAGTGATGGCTTAAGTAGTGAATTAATGCACATTTGCAAACAAAGCAAGTTAGGCTGTGTATTGTATGAAGATAAACTACCCTTTGCTGATGATATGAAGGAATTTGCATATAAATTACTAACTGACCCTACAGCTTGTGCACTAAGCGGTGGCGAAGATTATGAACTATTATTTACTGTGGCACAAACTGATTATGAGCAAATAAAACTTAACCCTGCCATTAGTATTATTGGCTACATGACGGATGAGGGTGAAGGAAAAAATATAATCACTAGAGGTGGCAATAAACATGAATTAGTGGCTCAAGGTTGGAACCATATAAAAAAATAAGTTTTAAGATAATTATTGGTTTTATAATTTGCTGATGTTACAAAAAGTTAATTTTTATTAACACAAATTTGTAGCTTATCATTGGTTTTAAATTTGCCTAACTGTTTTCATTGCTTTAATTTTAGGCATATTTTAACCATGTATAAAAGTATTGTAATTGTAGCGGTAATTGTGATGTTTTGCTCTTGTGCTACTTCAAATAAAAATTACAATCCAGCAAAAAAATTTTCAAAAACTACCTTACAAAAAGATTACAGTGTGCTTGTAAATATTTTACAGGCCAAGCACCCCTCATTATATTGGTATACACCCAAACCAGCCATGGATGCTTATTTTAATAAATTTTATAAAGATATTAAAGACAGTATGACGGAGCAGGATTTTGCTTGGCATGTACTTGCACCACTTATTGATAAAATACATTGTGGCCACACAAGTGTTAGCCTTAGCAAAAAATATAGCAAGTGGGCTACAAATAAAAGCATACCAGCATTTCCCTTATTTTTAAAAGTTTGGAATGATACGTTAGCAGTTACTGGCAATTATAATTTTAAAAATGATAGTATTTTTAAAAGAGGAACTTTAGTTACTTCCATAAATAATATTCCCAATAAACTTTTAATAAAATACATGTTAGAGTTTTTGCCTGAAGATGGATACGCTAACAATGTAAGCCTAGTGAGGCTTAGTGCCAATTTTCCATACTTTCATAGAAATATTTTTGGGCTAACAAAAACATATACTGTTGGTTATATAGATAGCGTTGGCCAAGAAAAAAAGGCTGTTTTACCATTATTTATACCAAAAAAAGATAGTACAAAAAAAGATAGCTTACCCATAGTAAAACTTCCAAAAATTACTAGTGCACAAAAGCTTTTACGAGTACGTAATTTACAAATTGATAGCACAAATACTTATGCAACATTAACCTTAAATAGTTTTGCTGAAGGACGATTAAGAACATTTTTTAGGAAATCGTTTCGTACTTTAAAAAAAGAAAATATTAAAAATTTAATTATAGATGTACGCAACAATGGTGGCGGTAGGGTTGGCATGAGCACTTTATTAACAAAGTATATTAGCCGAAAAAAGTTTTTAGTGGCTGACTCTATATACAGCATAACAAGAACTGTAGCTCCTTTCGGAAAATATATAAAAGGAGGGTTTTTAAATACCATAGAAATGCTTTTCATTTCTAAAAAAAATAAAGCAAACCAATACCACATTAGATATTTGGAAAATAAAGTGTACTCACCAAAAAGTAATAATTACAAAGGCAATGTAATTGTTTTAATTAGTGGGCCTACCTTTTCAGCATCAACTGTGTTTTGCAATGCTATAAAGGGCCAACAAGGTATAACTTTATTAGGTGAGGAAACAGGTGGTGGCTGGTATGGCAATAATGGCATAATTATACCAGATGTTACTTTGCCAAATACTAAAGTTAGGGTTAGGTTACCTTTATATAAGTTGGTACAATACAACCACAGTGAGGCAAATAAAGGTTTAGGCATAGTGCCTGATGTTTTAGTACCAACAAGCTACGATGCCCTGCTACAATTTGAAGATAAAAAAATGCAGGTGGCTCAGCAAATTATTGCTAATTCAAAAAATTAAAGTTAATTACTCTATACCCCAACTCATTTCTCCATTCTTTTCATCTTTTAATATAATACCAGCCCCTTTTAATTGGTTTCTTATTTTATCAGATGTAGCAAAATCTTTTTTGGTTTTAGCTTCTTTTCTAATATTCATCAATAAATTCATAGCAGCTTCTAGTGAGTTATTATTAGCAGTAGTAGTTGCCTTAAGCCCAAAAACATCTTCTAAATAATCCTTCATTTTTTGCTGTAACAGTGTAAAAGTTTCTTTACTAATAGCACCAACTTTTTGCAACCCATCCTTAACTGAATTAATAAATGGTACAATTTCAAACATATTAGCTAATACTTTGGCGGTGTTAAAATCATCATTCATATTAACATCAAAATTTTGTACTGCTAGGGCAATACTATCATTTAATTCAACATCAATTTCTGCAGGGCTGTATGGCATTTTTTGTAAAAGTTCATAGGCATCCCATAATCTTTTTAATCCTTTTTCAGATGCTTGTAATGCTTCATTACTAAAATCAAGTGTGCTACGATACTGTGTTTGTAGCATGAAAAACCTTACTGTTGTTGGGCTGTACGCCTTTTGCAGTAAAGGGTGAGAGCCAGTAAATAATTCGTGTGGCAAAAAACCATTCCCCAAACTTTTGCTCATACGAGTGCCATTTACGGTAAGCATATTTGTATGCATCCATATTTTAGCAGGGGTACTATTAAAGCATGCTTGGTTTTGAGCTATTTCATTAGTATGGTGTGTGGCTGCAAGATCCATACCGCCGCCATGCAAATCAAACTGCTTACCCAAATATTTATTGCTCATAGCACTACACTCAATATGCCAACCCGGAAAACCCATACCCCAAGGGCTTGGCCATTGCATTAAATGTTCAGGTTTTGCTTTTATCCACAAAGCAAAATCAAGCCTGCCTTTTTTTTCATCCTGCCCACCAAGGTCTCTTGTACCTTCTAATAAATCGTCTAATTTTCGGTTTGTTAATATGCCGTACGGCTGTTCTTTATTGTATTTTTCTACATCAAAATAAATAGTACCATTTATTTCGTAAGCATACCCTTTAGTTAAAATTTGCTCAGTCATAACAATCTGTTCGCTGATATGGCCGGTGGCAGTAGGCTCAATTGTTGGTGGCAAATTATTAAACATTTGCATCACATCATGAAAACCAACTGTATATCGCTGTACTATTTCCATTGGCTCTAGCTGTTCAAGCCTTGCTTTTTTGCTAAATTTATCATCTCCTTCATCTCTATCACCTTCTAAATGCCCAGCATCTGTAATGTTTCTTACATACCGTACTTTAAACCCTAAATACATTAAATACCTATAAATAATATCAAATGAAATAAATGTACGGCAGTTGCCTAAATGCACATCGCTATACACAGTAGGGCCACATACATACATACCAACGTAACCAGGATTAAGAGAAGTAAAAATTTCTTTTTTTCGAGTAAGGGTATTGTAAATTTCTAAAGCCATTTATAATTAATTAAAGTACTTATTATATTTTTTATTTATTCTATTTTATCAATTTTAAAGTATAGTTAACTAACCAAGAGATTCTTCACTTCTAAAAAATAAATAATACCTTGAAGCATAGTTTAGTACTACTGCAAATATATTTATTACTGTGGAAAGTATATAGTAATTTATGTTTTTAAGGATTGCTGTTCAATTGCACATCTGCAATGATAGGATAATGATCGCTAATTTTTTTCTTTACTCTAAGATATTGTTGAACTGTAAAATTATCTGCAACAAAAATATTGTCAATTCTTAAAGTTGGTGAAATGGCTGAAAATGTTCGTCCAATTGCTGAACCCTTTTCGGCAAAAGCATTTTGCAAATTTTTACCAATAGTATGGTAAGCATAACTGTTCGGTACATCATTAAAATCGCCGCATACTATTACAGGATATAGACTTTTTACAATAGTTGCTTCTATTCTATCGCTTTGTTGTTTTCTCTGCAAAAAGCCATCTCTAAATTTAGCAATTACATTTTTAGATTTTTCAATATCTAATTCGTTATTTATGGATGGGTCTGCAATGTATTGCAAGTTTGTATTGCTAAATTTTAATGATTGTAAGTGAATATTAAATATCCTTATAGTATCACCATTTTTTACAATATCAATGTATTGAAATATATTATTGTAAGTATTAGGCTCGTAGCTAATGGTATGTTTATTTATAATTGGATACTTACTATAAATCATAATTCCAAAATGGTGTTTATCATCAAAATCGCTTTTTATATTAAAACTAAAATGATGATATGGCATTTGCAGTGTTTTACCAATGGCTGGCAAATAATTAATTGCTGTACTATCCGTATCAGTCCCTACAACCTCTTGAAAGCAAGCAATATCAGGCTGTTGCTTGTTTATTAAATCCAGCATTTCTACTTTGCCTTCAGGATGTGTTTTACGATTTAATATATCAAAGTGCTCAATGTTCCAACTCATTACTCTTAAACTTGCCGGAATTTTTGCATAAGTAAATTTTGAAGAAATTTTAAATTTAAATAATTGCCCCAAAGGTATCCATGCCAATAAAATAGCAATCATGCTAATAAGCATAATTTTCTTTTTTGCAAAAAACCAAAAAACAAAACAAACCAACAAAGCAATAAATAAATAAATAGCACCCAAATTTAGAAACCCTAGATACCAAAATTTTGTTGGGTTAAATAAGTATGTGTATGTACTTAGCAAAAATAATAGTGCTATAAAAATATTAATTAGTACAAGAAAAGTTTTAGTAAAACGTCTAAAAAAATTTGCTGCCATACTTTAAAGATAATGGATAGTTAAAAGGTATTAACATAAAGTAATCTTAATAAAAAAAATAAATTATTAAATGGCATTGTTTTGATAGATATAGAACATTATAAACTATAAAATTAAACGCCATGAGATATTTATTACCAATAGCATTAATAGCAACAGTAACTTTTACTGCTTGTAAAAGTGATACTACACCAGTAGTTTCTACTGATAAAAATATTGTATTTACTGATACAAGTTTACTTAAACCTACAAATATAAACACTGATATTGCAGCTAATGAGCAGCAAGAGGTTGCAGTAGCTACAGCTCCTAAAGCAGTAAAACCCAAAGTAGTTACGGTTACAAAAATTGTAAGGGTTGTTGAGAAAAAACAACCTGAACCAATAGTAAAATCTGAACCGTTACCTGCTCCAACTGTACCAACGGTAAACAATTCAACTCCATCAACAAGTGGTAGTGCTGGCAATACTGATGTAGCCACTACACCTGTACCTGAAGTAAAAGAAAAGCAAGGTGGTTGGAGCCAAGCTGCAAAAGGTGCCACAATTGGTGGTGTTGGTGGTGCCGTTGCTGGTGCAGTTATAGGTAAAAAGAAAGGTAAAAGCGCCATTATTGGTGGTATAATTGGTGCTGCAGGTGGTTATATTATTGGAAGAAGTGCAGATAAAAAAAGTGGTAGGGTTGAGTACTCAGCAAACTAAATTATCCTGTGATTTAGTATATAAAGCGGTTAAACCTCTGTACGGTTTGCCGCTTTTTTATTTGAAGTTAATATTATTACATATTATAAAAGTCTTTGTTTTTGATACCTAATACCTTTATTAATAGAAAGTATAGTTATAACGATTACACATAAGGGTTTTGTAATATTAAAAATATACCTGCTAAAAGTATAATTAATTGTGTGGCTTACTTTTGCTGATACAATTGTACTAGCATACTGTTGAAATATTGTAAGTTCCCATTGTTAATAATAATATATTTGAAAAGCTATATTAATTAAATTTAAAACTAAAAATAATAGCCAGTAATTAGTGATCTTTTG
>JANMAV010000283.1:0-8899 GCA_031360055.1 Ferruginibacter sp. | reverse complement strand
GTACAAAAAAAATAATCTTTATCAGCAGTAAAACTTTATGCAGGATTTATTGCCATGGTATTAATAGCTATTTTATTGCTTCAAAATTGTTTACCCAACTACAATCCACTACAACTAATTGTACAAAGGCAGCAAAATTTTTTGTTGCTTCCAATAGGTACTACAAGTTACGACATGGTAATATTGCAACCTACCATATTAAGCTTTGTAAAAGCTTTGCCCATGGCAGCTACACACTCATTTTTAAGCCCACTCCCTGCACAATTTTCCGGGTTTTTTATACAATTATTGGGCATAGAACAATTAGTTTATTTTGCAATAATAATTTGTTATGTATGCTTTACAAAAAAAAATATACCGGCTAACTATTTTATAATATTTAGTGTAGTTTTTTCAATTTTTATGTTATTGTTTACAGGCTATATAGCCAATACAGCTGGGGCTTTAGTAAGGTATAGAAGTATTTATTTACCATTACTTTTTATGCCTCTATTGGCAAGTATTGATTACACAAAAATCGTCCAAATTAAAAAATAATTGCTAAAAAAATAGGCTGCAAATGCAGCCTATTTTTAGGTAAATTTTATAAATTTATGCTGTACATAGTAACAGACAATATCATTTAAACCTAAAATTTGTGTAGCAAATCATAGTTTACAAATCAAACTTAATGCCTTGCGCTAAGGGTAATTTATCAGTATAATTTATTGTGTTTGTTTGCCTACGCATGTACACTTTCCAGGCATCGCTTCCGCTTTCCCTGCCACCACCTGTTTCTTTTTCGCCACCAAATGCACCACCAATTTCAGCGCCTGATGTGCCAATGTTTACATTTGCAATACCGCAATCGCTACCAGCTTGAGACAAAAACAATTCAGCCTCTCTTAAATTATTAGTAATAACAGCTGATGATAAACCCTGTGGCACACCGTTTTGTAAAGCAATGGCTTCTTCCATTATTTTGTATTTCATTATATATAAAATTGGAGCAAAAGTTTCGTGCTGTACAATTTCATAATTATTTTTTGCTTCCGCTACACATGGTTTTACATAGCAACCACTCTCATAGGCTTTACCCTTTAATACGCCTGGAGCTACAATGAAATTTCCACCTTCATCTATACATTTTTTTACTGCTGCTAAATAATTATTTACAGCATCTACATCAATCAATGGGCCTACATGCATTTTTTCATTTAATGGGTTACCAATTTTTAATTGACTATAGGCATTTACTAAAGCATCTTTAAATTTATTGTAAATTTTTTCGTGTATTATTAATCTTCTTGTAGTTGTACAACGCTGGCCAGCAGTACCTACAGCACCAAATACCGCTGCGGTGATGGCTATACTTATATCTGCATCTTTACTTATAATAATGGCATTGTTACCTCCCAACTCCAATAATGTTTTACCAAGTCTTTGCCCTACTGTTGCAGCCACAGCCTTGCCCATACGGGTGCTGCCTGTTGCACTTACTAAAGCCACTCTAGCATCTGCACTCATCCACTCCCCTACGTTACGGCCTCCAGTTATCAAACAACTTACCCCTTCAGGCACATTATTTTTCTTAAAAACAGATTGTATTATTTGCTGGCAAGCTAAGCCACATAGTGGTGTTTTTTCACTGGGTTTCCAAACAGTTACATCCCCACAAACCCAAGCAAGCATGGCATTCCAGCTCCACACAGCTACAGGAAAATTAAAAGCAGATATTACACCAACTACACCAAGTGGATGGTATTGATCGTACATTCTATGCCCTGGCCTTTCACTATGCATGGTAAGGCCATGTAATTGCCTTGATAAACCAACTGCAAAATCACATATATCTATCATTTCCTGAACCTCACCTAATCCCTCTTGCAGGCTTTTACCCATTTCATAACTTACCAAAGTACCCAAGTCATTTTTATATTCTCTTAGCTCCATGCCTATTAAACGTACAATTTCTCCCCTTTTTGGAGCAGGCCATAATTTCCATTCCTTAAATGCTTCTTCTGCTTTATTTATAACGGTGTCGTAAGCCAATCTATCAGCTCCTACTATGCTACCAATAACTTCTCCATCAACTGGAGAGAATGAGGTAATTTTTTCCCCTTTAGATTTTACAAATTGTAGCCCGGTAGATACTCCTTTATTAGTTGTACCAATTTTTAGCGTTTTTAAAAACTGCATATAAGATTTGTTTTTGGGCTGCAAGATAAGAAGTTTTGCAAGTATTACTATTGGTTACAAATGACTGTAGCTATGAATTGTGGGAATTAAAATTTTGGTGAAAATTGTATTGAAATAATGATTTGCATTATTTATGTAACCTTAAAAACTAGAACTAAAAAAAATAGTGAAATGATATGTATTATATAGCTTGCTAACTAGGAAATTTAATTAGCTTCTAAAAATTAATAATCAACTTAAAACTATTACTCAGATCAGATAATTGTAAAAAAAAAACTCCACTTTTAAAAAGTGGAGTTAAATATGTATTTTATTTTAAAAAGGTAAATCATCATCAAGTGGCATATTATCTGCCATAGGCTGCACCTTAGCGGTTGGGTTAGGTGCACTACCTACATAACTGGCATTACCAGCATTTGCACTACTTTGGTTTTGTTGTTGGGCTTGTGGGTTTGAAGCATTATCACTTTTACTGCCTAACAGTTGAATGTTTTGTACCCTCATACGTAATGTTGCAGCAACAACGCCTTCCTTATTAGTGTATCCATCTGCTTCAGGAGCACCCTCAGCATATACCATTTGCCCTTTCATTAAATAAGGAGCAATGGCAGTTTTGTCCGTCCAATAAGCACATTCAACCCAAGTAGTTTTTTCTTTTTGGTTTCCTTGAGAATCTTTAAACCGCTCTGTGTGGGCTACGCTAAAATTAATTACGTTTTTGCCATTAACTTCTTTTACAATGCAATCCTTACCAAGGTTGCCTACAATTTGTAATTTTACCATGTTTCTGTGTTTTTGATGTATCTAAATAAATTGATGTATAACACAAATATAATATTTTTTGATAAAGAATTTAGTATTTCATTCTTTTTTAGCCAAAATGTTAAAAATTTTAACTTTGGAATAGTTTTTGAACTTAACAACTACATTAACCTTAAAAAACTTTATATGAAACAAATTTTATCAAAATTATTATTCTCTGCTGTAGCAATTTGCTTAGTAGCTCAAACTGTAACTGCTGCAAATGTAGCTGCTGAAAACCCATTTACATTTAACCCAACAGTTACCTCAGCTCCTAATGTAGTAATTCCATACTTACCATTACCAACTGAAAAAACAACATTATTATCAGCCTTAAAAGAATATAAAAGCATTAGCAAATCTGAAAAGAAAGCAAGAATTGCTGAAGCAAAAAAGCAATTAAAAGAATATAAAAAAACTAATAAATCAGACAGAAATGACGATAGAATAGTACTCCTAGTTATTTTAGCAATTATTTTACCACCATTGGCAGTTTATTTACACGAAGGTGAAATAAATAACAAATTTTGGATTTCTCTATTACTTACTTTGTTATTTTTATTACCAGGTATTATTTATGCTCTTTATGTGATATTAAATAAAAAAGACAACAAATAAAAAAATTATAAAATTAAAAAAGGCATCATATAATTAAATTATGATGTCTTTTTTGTGTTTTTTGAAATCATATAATTGTATATCTACATAACTTTCAAACCCCAAATTGTTAAACTATAAGCTTTATCATCCATAATTGCAATATCCTTAAATATACCCCACTCTTTAAATCCAGCGTTGCTAAACAGCTTTGCACTTGGTATATTATGGCTAAAAATATACCCAAGTAGTGTATGTATTTTTAATGTTGGGGCATTTTGTATGCAGTGATTTAAAATTAATTTTCCGTAGCCTTTTCCTCTACAATTTGTTTGTAAATAAATGCTTATTTCTGCAGTGCCGTTATATGCAGGCCTGCTATAAAAGTCTTGAAAGCTTACCCAACCTACACATGCTGCATGTTGGTCTTCAACCATCCACAAAGGCCTATTATTATTATGCATATTAAACCAATCCATTTTTTGTTCAATGGTTACTAGTTCAGTATCGGCAGTTACCATCCTACTGGCAATAGTGCTATTGTATATTGATACTATTGTAGGTAAATCATCTACCGTTGCTGCTGTATATTTGAGCATGTGTTGCTTTAAATTATGGTTGATATTGTCAATATTAGCAACAAAAAATTAGATTAAAATAAAATTAATTAATAATTTTTTTGTTTCAGATTAACAACCCATATTTGCATTAATAAATGAAAAATTATTCAAATAACAATACTTGGTGCTGGTACAATCATAACACGATAGTGCTATAGCCAAATTTATATATTATACATTGAGGCCTCAGCACATGCTGAGGCTTTTTTAATGCCTAACTATGAACCCGATAATAATTACAACAACTTGTAAAAAAATTCCTGCAGATTTATACACACCCGTGGGCATATACCTGCGTATGAGAGATAAATTTAGAGATACTATTTTGTTAGAATGTACAGACTCTCATGCAGGAGAAAATAGCCAATCAATAATAGCTATAAACGCCATAGCCGGTATTGAAATTGATAATTACAGTTATGGAGAGTTTAAGCTCCCAAACCAAAAAGTTGAACAGTTATCTCTAACTACAAGTTCCAATATTGCAGAAATACTTGGAGACTTTTTAAGCAAATTTCAAATATCACCTACCCCCGAAAAAGTATCTACTTTGGCCCAAGGTTTATTTGGATACAGCAGTTATGATGCCGTACGTTTTTTTGAAAAAATTGATTTAGCAAAGCATCCTAATAAAGAAACTGATATACCAAATATGCGGTACAGGCTTTACCAATATGTATTGGTTATAAATCATTTTAAAGACGAAATATATTTATTAGAAAATAAAATTGATGGCATAGATAGTAATGCAGTGTATATAGAAAGTATTTTAAAAAGTAAAGATGCTCCTGTTTTTCCATTTAAGGCAATAGGCAGTGAGGTAGCCACTTGTACTGATGCTGATTACTTAAAAAGTGTAGCAGAAGGTATTGCAGCTTGCAAAAGAGGCGATGTATTTCAAATTGTGCTGAGTAGAAGTTTTGAGCAAACCTTTACAGGAGATGAGTTTAATGTATACAGAGCATTAAGAAGTATAAACCCTGGGCCATATTTATTTTATTTTGATTATGGAGATTATAAATTAATGGGTTCATCGCCAGAAAGCCAACTGCATGTAGAGAATAATATAGCAACAGTGCACCCAATTGCTGGTACATTTAAAAGAACTGGAAATGATGAGGCAGATAAAGCCCTTGCACTAGCTTTAGAAAATGATGAAAAGGAAAATGCTGAGCATATCATGTTGGTTGATTTGGCAAGGAATGATTTGAGTAAAGTTTGTAAAAATGTAACAGTTAGTAGTTTTAAAAACATACAATATTACTCTCATGTTATACACATGGTAAGCCAGGTGCAAGGTAGTATTGAGCAAATAAAAAATCCTTTTAGTATACTGGCAAACGTTTTTCCTGCTGGTACATTAACTGGTGCTCCAAAATATAAAGCTATGCAACTTATACATCAAATTGAAAACTCAAACAGAGGCTTTTATGGAGGCACTATTGGCTACATGGGTTTTAATAATAGTTGTAACCATGCTATTATGATTCGTAGTTTTTTATGCAAAAACAATACACTTACTTACCGTGCAGGGGCAGGTATAGTAGCTATTAGCAAACCAGAAAATGAATTACAAGAAGTAAATAATAAACTTAGTGCTTTAAAAAATGCTATTCAATTAGCAGAAAATATTGTATGATATGCAAAAAATATTAGTGTTAGATAATTACGATTCCTTTACGTACAATTTGGTGCACCTGATAGAAAAAATTACTGATATAAAACCAGATGTGTACAGAAATGATGAAATTAAATTAGAAGATGTAGAAAATTATGACTCAATAATTTTATCTCCAGGGCCAGGTGTGCCGGTACATGCAGGGTTGCTTATACCTATTATAAAAAAATATGCTGCCAGTAAAAAAATTTTAGGTGTTTGCCTTGGCCACCAAGCCATAGCTGAGGCTTTTGGAGGTACATTAATAAATTTAGATACAGTTTTTCATGGAGTAGCAACACCAATTCGTTTTACCAAAAACAAAACTATATTATTTAATGAAGTATTAGATGGTTTTAATGCAGGTCGTTATCACAGTTGGGTAGTAAATGAAAAAACATTACCCCCTTGCTTATCAATAACTGCATTTGATGATGAAAATTTTATCATGGCCATGCAACACAACAGCTACAACATCCAATCAGTACAATTTCACCCAGAAAGTATTTTAACTGATTTTGGAGAGACAATAATCAGCAATTGGGTACATGCAAAATGATTGTAAAAAATACCACAGCACATTTTGTAAAAAGAAAATTAGAATAAAGGATTTATGAAAAAAATACTAAACCAACTTTTTGAACACCAATCCCTATCAACAGAACAAGCCACAGCAGTAATGGTAAATATGGGTAATGGATCATATACTGATGCTGAAATGGCAGCATTTATGACTATTTTTTTAATGCGTACCATTACCATACAGGAGTTGCAAGGTTTTAGAAATGCCTTATTGCAAATGGCTTTACCTATTCAATTTGATGATGAAGTTATAGATATTGTAGGTACAGGAGGAGATGGTAAAAACACTTTCAACATTAGTACATTGAGCAGTTTCATAGTAGCAGGCACAGGTAATAAAGTAGCCAAGCATGGCAACTATGCATCTACATCTGTTACTGGTTCATCTAACGTAATGGAGCAATTGGGTTATGTATTTAAGAGTGATAATGATGCATTACAACAGGAACTAGAAAACGCTAATATTACTTTTTTACATGCCCCCATTTTTCACCCTGCATTAAAAGCTGTAAGCCAAATACGCAAACAATTAGGGGTAAGAACTTTATTTAATATAATGGGGCCGCTAGTAAACCCTGCTAACCCTACCTATCGTACATTAGGCGTATATAATGCAGAAACGGCACGTATGTACAACTATTTATTACAGTTAGATAATGCAAAATTTAGCATTGTGCATAGTGTAGATGGTTATGACGAAATAAGCTTAACAGCAGATACAAAAGTTATAACCCCCAATGGTGAAAAAATGTATACACCACAATTTTTAGGCAAACGAACGGTAACAGCTGTAGATATTACAGGAGGCAATAGCCCTGCTGAGGCTGCTGCCATATTTTTAAATGTATTAAAAGGTAAAGGTACTTGGGCACAAAATGCAGTTGTATTTGCCAATGCAGCTATTGCCTTACAAACTACCAACAAATACGATAGTTATGAAACTTGCTTTAACCTTGCTGTACAAAGTTTAGAAAGTGGAAATGCCTATGAATGTTTTAAAAAATTAATAGCTTAACATGAATATTTTAGATACAATTATTGAGTCGAAAAAAATAGAAGTAGCTCATAGAAAATTGCATACATCAGTACAGCAATTACAAGATGAGGAAGCCTACCTCAGGGTTTGTTTTAGCATGGCAGAAAGTTTATTAGCCACTGGCTCCACAGGTGTAATTGCTGAGTTTAAACGCAAAAGCCCTTCCCTAGGATTTATACATCAATTTGCTGATGCAGAAAAAGTAACTCAAGGCTATACCAAACAAGGAGCTGCAGCATTATCTGTACTTACTGATACAGATTTTTTTGGAGGTAGTACCGCTGATTTGCTAGCAGCACGGATAAACAAAATCCCAATTTTAAGAAAAGATTTTATAATTGATACCTATCAAATTACTGAAGCAAAAGCTATGGGTGCTGATGTTATTTTATTAATTGCTGCCTGCCTTAGCCCTAACCAAGTACTAGATTTGGCTGCCTTTGCAAATGGCATAGGATTAGAGGTATTATTGGAATTGCATGATCAAGATGAATTAAAACATATTTGTGCAGAAACTCATTTAGTAGGTATTAATAACCGAAATTTGAAGAATTTTAAAGTAGATATTGCAGCTTCACTTGCCATGAGCAAACTAATACCAGCTGATAAAATAAAAATTGCTGAAAGTGGTATTAGCAATATGGAAATGGTAAACTTATTTAAACAAGAAGGATATAAGGGATTTTTAATTGGGGAAACTTTTATGAAAACCAATGACCCTGAACTAGCCTTTAAAAATTTTGTACAACAATAAAATATATAACATGAATATAAAAGTATGTGGCCTTACAACCCTAAAACAAATACAGCAATTAGAGGCTTTAAATGTGGCTTTTGGAGGATTAATATTTTACAAAGAAAGTAGCCGCTATGCAGGTGATAAACTTGCTGATGTGGACTTAACTGGCTTAGATTTAGATTTAAAAAAAGTAGGCGTTTTTGTGGATGATGATTATGAAGACATTATGGAAATGGTAGAAAAGCATGAACTTGATATGATACAATTGCATGGCAATGAAAGCCCTGAATTGTGTGAAGAATTAAGTGAAGACGTAGAGGTAATAAAAGTTTTTAATATTGCTGATGATACTATTGATATTGATAAGTTAGTAGCCCCATACGATAATGTATGTGATTATTATTTATTTGATACTGCAGTAAAAGGCAGCAAGGGTGGTACAGGCAAAAAATTTGATTGGAAAAAACTTGCAAAAGCTAAAATAGAAAAACCATTTTTTTTAAGCGGAGGTATTGGTCCTGATGATGCTGCTGCAATTAAAAAGTTTAAACACCCTGATTTTTTTGGGGTAGATGTAAATAGTCAATTTGAGAAAGAACCAGGTGTAAAAGATATGGCATTGGTATTAAAATTTGTACACGAATTAAAATAAGTAAACGTGAAAAAAGAGAACAGTAAAATATTTTCCA
>JANMAV010000246.1:0-8297 GCA_031360055.1 Ferruginibacter sp. | reverse complement strand
TGAAGAAGATAGTACGGTTTCTAGAAAATAGTGTCCCAATTATTAAAAAACCCCCAAGAATCAAAAACCCTAGGGTGCCAGCAACAAAATATTGGCTAATATTATCAATTTGCAAAAAAAACATATACTAAATATTAGTTTTTTTTGTTAAGATAAAATTAGCCAATATTTTGTTGCTGGCACCCTAGGGTTTTTGATTCTTGGGGGTTTTTTAATAATTGGGACACTATTTTCTAGAAACCGTACTATCTTCTTCAAGAAAAAAATTAAAACTCTTGAGCAAGAAAAACAAGAACTATATCTACTAGCAAGTATAAAATTTCAAGAAGAAGAAAGGCAACGCATAGCTGCAGATTTGCATGATGATGCAGGCCCACTATTGGCTACTGTACGCCTTTACCTTAACGATAACTTGGTAAACCAAGAAAAACACCAACAATTACAAAGCATTACAAATGCTAAGTTAATTATTGATGATACCATACAGCTTATACGCAACATAAGCCATAGCCTTATGCCGCCTACTCTTAAAAACTTTGGGTTGGAGAGTGCAGTAAATGATTTGTACCAAAAAATTAGTGGAAGTGGTGTAATTAAAGCAACTGCCAGGTTTCATGATTATAGGGTAAGGCTTGGTGCCGAAAGAGAAATGCTTGCCTTTAGGATTATACAAGAGTTGATGAACAATATTATTAAACACAGCAATGCTCAATTTATACACCTTACACAAAACATAAGCGAAAACGTAGTGTTCATTCGTATAAACCACGATGGTACTGGCCTTACACAAGCTATGTTTGAAGATTTGAGTTATAAAGGGGCAGGCTTAGGGCTAAAAAATATTGCCAGCCGTATGGCGGTATTACATGGTAAGATAGGTTTTAGTTTAGATGCATCTAAAACCTATTATAAAATAACCATAGAAATACCAAAAGATGAACCAAAATAACAATCTTTGCATAATAGCTACATCATTTTAAAATTGGTAGCTATACCTAACTATGTTGCCCGAAATTAAAATTGCCATTGCCGATGATCATAAAATTTTTAGAAAAGGAGTAATCCTATCTATGAGGCAATACACAAATTTACGTTTTGTAATGGAGGCAAATAATGGGGTGGAGCTGTTGGAACTTTTGCCTGAGCATGAGCCTGATATTGTGCTCTGCGATTTAAAAATGCCCTTAAAAGATGGCATTGATGCTACAAAAGAAATTACAAAACTTTATCCAAAAATAAGAGTCATCATTCTTACCATGTATGAAGATGATAGGTTTATTGGGCATTTAATGGATTGTGGTGCAGCAGGATATTTACTTAAAAATACGGAACCTGCAGAGGTATATAAAGCTATAAATGAAGTTCGTAAAACTGGCTTTTACCTTACCCCATTTGTAAATAGGATATTAATTAGAAAAAATTACAGCAAACAAAAATTTGAACCCAATTTAGCAACTGAAGCAGTACTTAGCCAACGAGAAAAGGAGGTACTTATGCTTGTAGCTATGGAGTTTACAGCGGCAGAAATTGCTGAAAAAGTGTTTATCAGTGCTAGAACTGTAGAAGCAATTAAAGAAAGATTGATGGATAGGTTTGGAGTTAAAAACTCTGTAGGGTTAGTTTTTTATGCCATGAAAAATAGATTGTTAGATTAATTGCTGGTATGATAGGGCTGACGATGTATGATTGAGGGCTGTATATGGATGTTGAACGATGGAGTTCTGCCTACTACCAACCGCCCTATGCCAACTGCCAACTATCAACTACCAACCGCCCTATGCCAACTATCAACTACCAACTGCCCTCTGCCCTCTGCCAACTTCCTCAAAACAATCCAAACAACTGAGCATCAATACCTGAAATTATCTTGCCAAAATCAGTATCATTTTCTGCAAATTTATTATTGTCAGCATCAATTATTAATAGCTTTCCTTCTTTATAACCATCTATCCAACTATTGTAATAATCATTTAATTTTTTTAAATAATCAAGCCTAATATTTTCCTCATACTCCCTACCTCTTTTTTGTATTTGAGATACTAATGTAGGTACAGATGCTTTTAAATAAATTATCAAATCTGGCGGTTGCACCATGCTTTTTAAGGTTTCAAAAAAACCATAATAATTTTCAAAATCTCGTTTAGCCATAAGCCCCATATCATGCAGGTTTGGTGCAAAAATATTGGCATCTTCATATATGGTTCTATCTTGTATAACTGTTTCAGTACCTCTTTGTATTTCTAACAATTGGTTTAACCTACTATTTAAAAAATATATTTGAAGGTTAAAACTCCACCTAGGCATATCTTCATAAAAGTCATTTAAATAGGGGTTATGATCCACATCTTCAAACTGTGGTATCCATTTATAATGCTTACTAAGCATTTCGGTGAGGGTAGTTTTGCCAGCACCTATGTTGCCAGCTATTGCTATATGTTTAGGTTTTTTATTTTTGGCCATTTGCTGTATTAATAGTAAGTATAAGTGTAATAATTATTACGAATGTAAGGTTAATTATTTTAAATTAAATAATCTATTTGTTGTAAAAACAACTCATATTTTTAGGCCAAAAAGTAGTTTAAAACATCAATAGAATTTTTACTTTTTAATATACAAACCCCATAGCCTCCCTAACCAATGTTAATGTAGCATGTGCACTTTCATTGGCCTTTTGAGCTCCTTGTTTTAGTATATATTGTATAGCAGTTTCGTTCTGTAACAATGCGTTTGTTTTTTGTCTAATCGGGGCTATAAAGTTTACCATATCTTCTGCTAAATCTTTTTTTAAATCGCCATATCGTATAGTAGCATTTGCAAAATCATTGCTGTACTTATCAATTTTTTCTTGGCTGCAAACCAGTTGCATCAGGTTAAAAACATGCTCAATAGCTTCAGGCATTTGTTGGTTTAATGCAGTTGGGCCTGCATCAGTTTTTACCTTCATTATTTTTTTTCGTATCACATCATCCTCATCAGCTAAATACAAAGTTGCTGCTTGGTTTTCGCTTTTACTCATTTTACCAATACCATCTAACGATGGTACTTTTATTAAGGCTTGGTTGTAATTAAATGCATGAGGTTCAGGCAAAATATTACCGTACCTATGGTTAAAACGGTTTGCAAAAGTTCTAGCCATTTCTAAATGCTGCTCTTGATCTTTACCTACGGGTACATAGCTAGCCCTATGTATTAAAATATCTGCGGCTTGCAATACAGGGTAGGTTAACAAACCTGCATTAATATTTTCTGGGTTTTGGCGTGCCTTATCTTTAAAGGTTACAGTTTTTTCTAACTCTCCTTTATATGCCAACATATTTAAATACAAATACAACTCAGCAGTTTCTCTAACGTGGCTTTGGCAATAAAATGCAGCTTTGTTAGGGTCAAGGCCACATGCAATATTTTCAGCCACTACCCTATATACATTGGCTTTTAGCTCCTTGGTATCAGGGTGTGTAGTTAGGGAGTGTAAATCTGCCACCATAAAATAACAATCATACTCAGCTTGCATTTTTACATAGTTACTAATGGCACCAAAATAATTACCCAAATGCAAAAAACCGGTGGGCCTTATGCCACTCATAACTATTTTTTTTTGTGCTGATATTGCTGTACTCATGGTAAATTAAATTGGTGGCGAAGGTAATAAAATATGCTGCTTTAAATAATAAATAATTGAATGTATGCCATTCAAAATTTACCATTTGAGATTATGTATAATTGATTAAAAAAAATTTGCATGTTGTATTTTCCGTTTGTACAAATTCAATTATTACGGTAATGGTAAACCATTAAATTTGCAATATGGATATTACTGATAACAACATTGATAAATTGGCAAATTTGGCCAAATTACATTTTAACGATGTTGAAAAACAACAAATCAAAGCCGATTTGCAAAACATGTTGGGCTTCATAGATAAAATGAATGAGCTTAATACTGATGATGTGGAACCGTTATTGCACATTACTGAAAATATAAATATAATGAGAGATGATGTTTTACAAGGCAGTATTAATAACGAAGATGCTTTGGCCAATGCTGCACAAAAAAATAAACCTTATTTTGTTGTACCAAAAGTTATTAAAACTTCATAAAATTTACATTACAACATACCATACTTTTTTTCTTTGATGTGTTATGCAAGGATTAAGAAAGTTAACAATCATAATTTACACAATACCAAAACTAACTACCAATGGATGTACAGGCCATTTTAAAGCTTCAACAAATACGAAAAAGTTATTTTCTTGGTAAGCAGGAGCTGCCCGTATTAATGGGAATAACTATGGATATTTTTAAAAATGATTATGTGGCTTTAATGGGCCCAAGTGGTAGTGGCAAAAGTACATTAATGAATATTTTAGGTTGTTTGGACTCTCCAACCGGTGGCAAATACATACTAAACAATAAAGATGTAAGTAGCATGCCCGATGATGATTTAGCTGAGGTAAGAAATAAAGAAATTGGTTTTGTTTTTCAACAGTTTAATTTATTGCCAAGGCTTACTGCTGCAGAAAATGTTGCCTTGCCTTTAGTTTATAGTGGGGTAAGTAAAAAAGATAGAATTGAAAGAGCTGAAACTGTACTTGAAAAGGTAAAACTAGCAGATAGAATGCACCACAAACCAAATGAACTTAGTGGTGGCCAATGCCAAAGAGTTGCCATTGCTAGAGCTTTAATAAATGACCCTGCTATAATTTTAGCTGATGAGCCAACTGGTAACCTTGACTCCAAAACCAGCCACGAAATAATGGACATTTTAGGCAAATTGCATGCAGATGGTAATACAATTGTGTTAGTAACACACGAAGAAGATATTGCCGCCTTTGCAAGAAGAGTAATTAGGCTAAAAGATGGATTAATAGAAACTGATAAATTAAATTGAGTGGTGAAAAGGAATTTGTAATTGGGGATTTGTAATTAGGTTTTGCATCAAAAGTACTTTTAATATAAAATCAAATAATAGAATAACAAAACAACTAATTCTTTCTTCAGCAGGTGTAAAAAATTTTACCCTAAAGTATTACCCAATTACTAATTACTTATTTCAACCAACTAACCAACTAACCAACCAACTATGGCATTTAAAATTTATACTAAAACGGGAGATGCAGGAAAAACAAGTTTAATAGGTGGTACCAAAGTACTTAAAAGCGATGCAAGAATAGATGCATACGGTACTGTAGATGAGTTGAATAGTTACGTAGGGTTATGTGGAGATTTACTTACTGATGTAGATTGCAAAATTGTACTTAAAGAAATACAGGATAGGCTTTTTACCATTGGCTCATCTTTAGCTTGTGACCCTGATAAGGAACCGCTAATGAAAATACCAGATTTAACTGCAGATGATGTTTTATATCTTGAAAAATATATAGATATTATGATGGAAGCTTTACCTCCCATGAAATTTTTTATTTTACCAGGAGGCCACCCAACCATATCAACCATACACATAGCCCGTTGTGTATGCAGGCGTACCGAAAGGTTGTGTGTGGAGCTTGTGGCCAACCAAACTTTTGTAGAGCCCTTAGTTATTATTTATTTGAATAGATTAAGTGATTATTTATTTGCACTTGGCAGGTATGCTGGGTTATTATTACAAGTGCCAGAAGTACCTTGGATACCAAGAGTAAAAAAATAAATACAAACATTAGTTTACTAGTTCAGCTACTAATGCCTGTGTGTATGGGTGAGTTGGATGGTTAAATATTTGTTCAGCTGAGTTAATTTCTACCATATTTCCTTGTTGCATTACCATTACCCTATCACTTATATATTGCACAACTGCCAAATCGTGTGAAATAAAAATGCCCGTAAATTTAAGTTTTGCTTTTAACTCATTTATAAGGTTTAATACCTGTGCTTGCACACTCACATCTAGCGCTGATACACTTTCATCAAAAATTAAAAAATTAGGCTGCATGGCTAATGCTCTTGCTATACAAATTCGTTGCCTTTGGCCACCGCTAAATTGATGTGGCAATCTATCAAACATATCTGCTTGTAAATGCACCTCTTCTAATAAATGAATTGCTTTTTGTTTACTATGGTTTTTATTTTTTGTAAAACCGTGTACCAGCATAGGTTCCATTATGGCATCGCCGATACTTAGTCTAGGGTTTAATGAGCTAAACGGATCTTGAAAAACAATTTGCAGCTCTTTTCTTATTAATTGCAATTGTTGTTTTGAGGCATGTACAATATCCAAATCATTTATAAAAATATTACCAGCAGTTGGTTTTATTAGCCCTAAAATAGTACGGCCTAGCGTAGTTTTTCCACATCCACTCTCTCCTACTAACCCTACAATTTCATTTTTATAAATAGTAAAACTAACATCATTTACAGCTTTATAAAATTGAGTAGGTTTACCAAATAAGTTATTATTTGTAGCAAATTCTACTGTCAAATTTTTAACAACTAATGCTTGTTCATCACTAGTTATTGATGTTGGCAACAATTGATCATCTATTCGTAAAGGCTGCATAGCATCAGCTACTGTAATAAGTTTTTTTCCTTTGTTTTTTGATGATGGTTTGCAGGCCAGTAATGCTTTTGTATATTGGTGTACAGGCTGTTGTAGTAAGGTTATAGTATCATTTACTTCTACAATATTTCCTTTATATAAAACTGCTACTGTATCAGCAATATTTGATACTAAGTTCAAATCATGGGTTATAAGTAAAATGCCCATGTTATGTTGAAGTTGCAATTTTTTAAGCAACAATAAAATATTTTTTTGCACCCTTACATCAAGTGCAGTAGTTGGTTCATCAGCAATAAGCAGCAATGGGTTGCAACTAATGGCCATTGCTATCATTACTCGTTGTTTTTGCCCACCACTTATTTGGTGAGGATATCTATTAAACATTCTTTCGGGCTGTGGCAATTCAACTTGGGTAAATAAAGCCAAAGCCTGAGCCTTTGCTTCAGCTTTTGATATTTTTTTATGCTGCAAAATAGCTTCTACTACCTGGGCACCACAAGTTTGTATTGGGTTTAAGGAGCTCATGGGCTCTTGAAAAATCATGGCAATTTTGTTACCTCTAATTGCTTGTATTTGTGGATTAGTTTGTTCTAATAAATTTAGCGTTTTTCCTTGGCTATCCGTAAATAATATGGTGCCATTTGTACGACTATTTTTGGCTAAGAGTTGTAAAAAGCACAAAGCGGTTGCAGATTTACCTGAACCGCTTTCGCCAATTAATGCTGTTATTTTACCAGCGTAAATATTAAAGTTTATTTTATTTACGGCTGTTGTTTCCCCTTGTTGTTGTGCAAAATGTATACTTAAATCTTTTACTTGTATGAGGGGTTGCATAATACAATTAAAATTTTAAATGCCTTACCGTAAGCCCATCATTTAATAACTGCTTTAATGAATCTATACCTATTTTTAAATGTTGTTCAACATAATTTGCGGTAACTGATTTATCACTTGCCTCAGTTTTTATTCCCTCTGGCACCATGGGGCTATCACTAACTAATAGCAAAGCACCAGTTGGTATTTTGTTGTAAAAACCTACTGTAAAAATAGTGGCAGTTTCCATATCAATAGCATAAGCTCTTACCTTTTGTAAGTACTCTTTAAAAACTTCATCATGCTCCCAAACACGGCGATTGGTGGTGTAGCAAACGCCTGTCCAATAGTCTTGCTCATAATCTCTAATAGTTGTACTTATAGCCTTTTGTAGGGCAAAGGCTGGCAAAGCTGGCACTTCTGGCGGAAAATAATCATTGCTAGTACCTTCCCCTCTTATGGCAGCAATTGGTAAAATTAAATCCCCAATTTTGTTACGTTTTTTTAACCCACCACACTTGCCTAAAAACAACACAGCTTTTGGTTGTATAGCTGTTAGCAAATCCATAATAGTAGCTGCACCTGGGCTGCCCATACCAAAATTAATGATACTTATGTTACCAGCAGTTGCACACTGCATCGGCCTATCTTTCCCTACTACTTCTACACCATTCCACTCAGCAAACATGGTTACATAATTACTAAAATTAGTAAGTAAAATATACTCTCCAAATTCACTTAAAGCTTTTCCTGTATATCGGGGTAGCCAATTATCAACAATTTCTTCTTTTGATTTCATATATAAAATTTAGCCTACAGCAAACTTTTATTATTGAATATAAATAATGCTGTAGTGGCTAAAATTACGATTTTATTTTTTTTGAAACAAACCAACTTGAACCAGCGCATATTTGTAACTTTATTACACATGATAGTTATTGAATACCCAAACATAAAACCAAAAATTAAAATCGAAAATGGCAAAGAAAA
>JANMAV010000217.1:0-9962 GCA_031360055.1 Ferruginibacter sp. | reverse complement strand
TTACAACTGCACAATTTTACAACATCAATTCATAAAAATTAAAAAATTTACACATGGACTTTTTACCAAAAAACAAATGGCTAGCCCTAGTGGTTTTTGTTTTAATAGTTGCCTTAGCGGTTGTAGTAGCCACTAGCGTTTTAAAATTAAAACCCGATCCTAAAAACATAGGTAGTTACCGTTTTTCATTAGGTGGCAAAAAACAATCTGCCGCAGGCACAAAATAACCAAACAACATTTTAAATAAAAAAATTATAATCATGGATTTACAAGTATTTAGCCCAGAGCAAGAAGATATTGGATTTATATCGGATGCCGTTTATGCCTTAGATGGTAGCGGTGTAGGTTTTGAGGATGGAGAATATACAGGCTTAGATGATGACCAAATTGACTTCGGTGGAGATGGTACTTCATTTGCAAATGAGTTAGCTGCTCACCGTGTATTTACTGTAGTGGTAAACAACACAAGCAACCTACCTGAAAGGATTAGTTTAGGTGCAGCTATGGAGCCAGTAGCAGGTACACAACAATTGGTAGAAGGTAATGTAGGCGGTAAAGGTACACTTACCTGCCAGGGCGACCCTAGCAGCTACAACTTTTTCAAAAAGTTTATAGAAAAGCATCCAGCCCGTTTAGTTGCTATAAAAATGACCTCAAGTAATGAAGCTCAATTAGCACAGGCCTTTATGCTTACCCACGTAAGCCCGTTTGAAAACTTAGGCAGCAAGCCATTAAGCCTTGCAAGCTATACCAAAGAAACGCAGTTTAATGCTCGTATGGTAACGTTGAAAAACATGGATTTTCAATTAGATGACCAAACAGATTTATCAATTGCAATTCCACCAAATACCCAAACCGTTTTCACCTTGTACATAGGTGGCATACACAACGCTGCAAAAGCGTTGGATGCTAAGGCAAAACGTGCAAAACGTAGCCAAAGGGTAAGGGCTAGCAAAGTATAGTTTTAACCAAATTTAATAATGTAAAAAAGCGGATGCGGTTACTCCGTAGCCGCTTTTTTTTACTCATAACTGTAAACAAATGGCCGAAAATTTAGTAATAACAGCTTTACTATCGGTTATCGTTTTTTTACTGAGCATGATAGCTTATTTTCTTAAAAAGCACTTAGAAAAATTTGAAACACTAGAAAATATTGTAGCCAACCATGAGGTAAGAATAACGGTAATAGAAAAAATTAACCATCAAAAACAATAATAATGAAAAAATTTTTTAATAGAATTTGGATGTTTTTAAAAGTACTTTTTTTAAACCCCGAAAAGTGGATAGACGAAAACGTAAAGCCAGCCATTGAGTTAGTGCAAAACATTAAAACCCTTATTGATAGCCCTATTGCTATTGCAATTACAGCTATTATACCCGGGCAGTGGGACGATAATTTGCGTAAATTATTTAGTGCACACTTACATGTAGTGTTAGATTTATTTGTAGCCATAGATGGCGAAGATATTTTAGCAGCACAAGAGCCACTGGAGGTAAAACTAAACCGCTTTGTAGCATGGTTAAAAGCACAAACCCCAACCGTGAGGGCTGCTGTATATGCAAAACTAAGTAGTAGGCTAGCCATAGAAAGTGCAGGGGTAGATGAGGTAGTAAAAAACCATGCCGTTGATCTTATTACACAAGCTACTTACAGCAAAATAAAAGCAAAAATACATGAGGATGATTTGCCTGCTGTAGATGCATCTGATTTTATAGAATTGTATAAATAGTAAAATGGAATTAGCATACATACGCAAGCACTTTTCACATTTTACCCGTATTTTTTTGGTAGATGAACCAACAAAAGGGGTAGCATGGACTAACATAAAAAAAAAGCAATTGTGGCTTAACGTACCCAAGTGGGATAACGTACCATTTGAGCATCAATTTTTTATACTAGCACACGAAGAAGGGCACGGGGTACTACATACAAAAGATGAAATGAGTGCTGATATGTATGCATACAATAAGTACGAAAAAATGAATTTTAACAACACAGCGGCTGTGCAAGCCCTGCAAATGTTTTTAGATACCAACAACCCCGTACATGCAGCCCGTATATGGCAGCAATACCAACGGAGTTTAAAAAACGATTACGAAGAGTTTGGCATACAAACCGCAAAACGTAGCCACTACACAACCATTTACGAAACAAAACAAAAATTAAAAAAATTTTTATAACATGCCTCAAAAAGTAAATAAAAAACAAGTTAGGGCAGCTAACCCCGGGTTACCTAAAAAAGCCATAAATAAAAAATTTAGGGCAGAAGTAAAAACTGCCAATGGTGGCCAAAGTAGGTTTAAGCGTTTAGCAAAAGGAGCATTGTCTATCGGTGCAGGTTTTATACCCGGTATTGGTGGCCAAGTAGCTGCAACACTAAACGATAAGTTAACCAAGCAACCTAACGATCTGCCACCAACATTTGTAAAAGATGAGATGCAAGCCACAGCCCCAAGCATGGGAGATATGGCAATAAAACAAGCTGCTGAAACTAGCGTAGTGCCAATAACACAGCCTACTGCAGCCCCAAAAATGACTACTGAAGCTGCACCCATAAACGATAAGCCTAACAGGCCTAACCCAACAGCAAATGAAAGCATGGCCGAAAAAACCGAAAAGCAAACAACAGGCGGCGGCGGTGGTACTGGAGGATATGATGAGGGAGCTGATGAAGATAGCCCTAAACGTAGCGGCAAAAGTTACATGCCTGCAAAGGATGGTGAGCCAACCCCACCAAAAAAAGATAACAAAATGCTGTACATAATTATAGGTATTGTTTTCTTTTTAGTAATGATTTTTATTATAGCAAAAAGTTTAAAAAAGTAGCACAATGGCTAAAGATATTACAGGCGGTATAGTGGGCAAAAATAGCATGTTAGGGGTAGCCCTCACACTTGCAATAACGGTTTGTATTATCATAATCGTTGTAAAAATATACAAGGCTATGCAAGTAGGTACTAAGGCAATTGGTGGCCAATTAGGCAATCAAATTATTAGTGTACAAACTGGTATACCAGCCGCTAGAATTGATTTTTTAAAAGATGTTGCAAAGCAAGCTAATAAAGGTGTGTACCGTATTTGGGGTCTAAATAAAATTACTTGGGTCATTGATGAAGATGTAGTAAACGCTTGTAACCAAGCCGTAAATGTTGCAGAAGCTGCCCTGGTATCTCAATTTTATAAACAAGATACTGGAGATAGTTTAAGGTACGATGTTATTGAAAGTTCATTTATGACTGATAGCAGTAGAAATAAAATACTTTATAAAAACTCCTTTAAATAGTGCAATTAATAAAAATAATTTTAATCATTTTTTTACTACTCATGGCTATAGGCTTATGGAATAGTAGAAAATTAAAGCAACAGTAATGGCAACAGCAAAAAAAAAGACAGCCCCTAAAAAGAAAACCGTAAGAGGTTTAAAAAAAGTATGCAGTAGCAATATGGCTGTAACAGGCTTAAAAGTAAATGGTACTTTAAAAAAGGGCTTTAAATACGTAAACGGTAAGCCTAAAAAAGTAGTAAAAAAAGTAACTAAAAAATAATTGTTGTTATGAATAAAAAATTAATAATTGGGCTTATAATAAGCCTTGCAATAGTGGTTTTAGTGTACATTTTTATTAAAGAAAAAAATAAAAAAAAGCTACAAGCCAGCACACTATTAAATAACAATACAGTAGCCCCAGTAGTACCCATTACTACCCCTACCACCGCTACACCACCGTATAGCGGCGGCGGTGGTTACACAGCCCCTACAGTGCCACAAAATAACCAAGGTACTACCTTTCCTATTGTGGTAGGTAGCACAGGTATAATTGTAAAAATTGTACAGGCGGCATTAGGCTTAAAGGTAGATGGTGTGTATGGTGCTAAAACAGATATTGCAGTAAAAGCTGCAAACGTAGATCTAAGCACAGCACAAAAATTTATAGATAAATTTATAAGTACCACAACGGAGCAGTACAAAGCAAATTTTCCTTTAAAAAAAGGTAGCAAAAATAACTATGTAAAAGCCGTACAAATATTATTAGGGCTTACGCCAGATGGTGTATTTGGTGCAGGTACAGAAAAGGCTGTAAAAGATGCTACAGGTAAAATACAGTTGTTCCACTCTGATTTTACAGCCATGTTTCAAGTACTTACAGGCCAGCAAATGGCATACAATAGTAAGCCCATAAAAAATGAAACTTTAGAAAAATTAAAACAAGGCATGGCTGGTATTTGGCAGGGCGTTTTTCCTACAAGTGCAGCCATTTACAGCATCATAAAATAATAAACATTACTCCTAATGGATAACATATTTACTAAAATATTTAAAGGGCAAGAGGCGGCAAAAATTGGCGTAAACGTAAAGGTTGAGATTGATAATGAAACCATGATACGGTTGTGTATATGCCTTTTAATAGTAGCTATCATTACAATTTTACTAACTAAACTTATTAAGTAATGGCAAGTACATACAGCAGTTTTGCAGCTAACTTAATACCTGCAGCTATAAAAATTGCACAGCCATTAATTAAAGAGAAAGAAGGCTTTAAAAAAGTTTTAAGTAATGGTTCAGTAACGGCTTATTTAGATCCCGTGGGCATACCTACAATTGGGTGGGGTACTACACGATACAGTAATGGTAAAAAGGTTTTAATGGGTGATATTGTAACAGTGGCTCAATGTCAATTTGAGTTGGAGTTTATGATGAAACAAAAAGCCAACGAATTTATAAAACATATAAATTTTGAAATAAATGAAAACCAATTGGCAGCAATGATTTCTTTTGCATACAATGCTGGTACGGGCAAAGTTGGAGGCGATACTGGATTAATAAATAAACAATTTTTTAAAGTTTTTGCTGCAACTGGAGATACCACCAAAGCATCCAACTTGTTAGAAAATACAGCCATAACAGCAAAGGGAGTAAAGTTAGCAGGTTTGGTAAACAGGCGTAAAAAAGAAGCCGAATTGTTTAGAGCTCCATCAACATTAATTCCCGAAAAAAAAAAGTTTAGTCCAGCCGAAATACGCAGCATTATTAATACTATTAGTAGCAGTTTTGTTAGTTTTTTTAGTTTTAAATAAAATAAAATAGTATGTACCCCGATGTGCCAAATACAAGCCAGCTAGACGAAATAAATTTACTACAAGCCATACTAACGGCTACAGGTAATACACAGCCGCTACCCAGCCTAAGTGTACTACATCAAAACAATTTGCTATATGCCATTTTTAAGCAGCTACAAGCCAATGGCCAAGGGCAGCAGCAAATACCAACCACCTTTAAACTTAAAAGCCAACTAGGCAACATATTTAACCTTAGTGTAGATGAGGATGAAACAAACGGTTATGGTACACTTATAGTAACCCGTAATGAGCAATTTCAAAATATAGTAATTACTCAAAATATAGCTTCAAACGAAACAATTACAGATTTTTATTTGAGAATAAATAGTGAGCCTATTGATGGTATTACAAGCATTGTAGGTAACGGATCGTTAAAAACATTTAGCCGTTTGGTACCAACAGTTGCAGCCGATGTTGTTTTAATATTAAATAATGGCTTAAAATTATTTTTAAATGGTTTGTTGCCTAATGATGCTGAAACCTCTACCGATAGTTTTACAACTTATAGATGGTTTGCTGTAACAGCACAAACACTAAATTTTTTACACACAGACCAATAATTTTTTAACAATGAAAAGAATAAAATTAATAGCATTTATTTTAGTATGTAGCCATATAGCTTTAGCACAAACTAACCGTGTTATAAATGCTAGAGATACAGGCAATATGCTATTTCCGTATGCAAAAAAAAACAGCCTAAGCGGTTATGTACCCTACACAGGCACAACCGTACAAAAACCATTGTTGGGAGATTTTTATGTAAATAAACCAGGAAACCTTTGGCAACTAACTGATGGCAGTAATAGTATATTGTTTGATAAAAGTTCAAAACAAATGGTTATTAGTAATAGCTTTAGTGGCGTAAATGGAAGCCCCGTATTGCAGTTGGATAAGGATGGTTTTTTATTTGATGTGTACAGCAACAGCCTAAGCAAAGGTATATATAGCAATTTTGATTATACGCCTAATAAAACACCTCTATCATTTGCACAATACAAATATGTAGATACTAAACTAAGTATTATAGATACAGCAAACATGCTGCTTCCCTATGCCCGTAAAACAACAGTTGTAAAACATGCCGATACGGCACTAATGTTACTACCTTATTTACGCAAAGCTGATACTTCTAACTTAAATAACAAATGGAGTTTAACAGGCAATAGCAACACTACTGCTAGTAATTTTATTGGCACTAAAGATGCACATGAGTTTAAAATTAAAGCAAATAACATTCAAGCAATAAATGTTGATACTACAGGCAAAGTTTGTATTGGTTGTTTAAATAGTTCAGGGTACGCTCTAGGTGTAAAAGATTTAATTGTTAATGAGGGTTTTAGAGCCACAGGAAATTCAGGTTTTGATGATAATTTAACAGTTGGTTCAGGATTCTTGGCTGTACAAAATTCTTCTTTTTTAAGTTCGTTAGCAGTAGGTTTTAATGGTGGCATTAATCCATTACAAAACACCAGTGCTGTAGTTGAATTGAGAAGCACAACAAAAGGTTTATTAATACCCAGAATGACAACTACTCAACGTGATGCCATAGCAACAGCAGCACTTGGTTTACAAATAATTAATACAACAACCAACCAACCGGAGTATTATAATGGTACGGTATGGGTAGCAATGGTAGGCAATACAGCCACAGGCACAGCAGGCGGCGACCTTGCAGGCACCTACCCAAACCCAACCCTAGCCAACACAAGTACAGCACGTAATAATATAGGTTTAGGCAATGTAAACAATACTAGCGATGCCAATAAACCAATAAGCACAGCCACACAAACGGCATTAAATACAAAATTAAATTCAACCGATACAGCAGGGTTAAGAAACAGCATAAATGCAAATACAGCATCTATAGCCACTAACACAGCTGCCATAAATACTAAAGAGCCAACAGTAACAGCAGGTACAACTACTCAATATTATAGAGGCGATAAAACTTTTGTAACCTTAGATAAAACAGCCGTAGGCCTTGCAAATGTTGATAATACTAGCGATGCCAATAAACCAATAAGCACCGCAACGCAAACGGCCCTTAACAATACATGGAGTACCACAGGTAACACGGGCACCAACTCAGGCACAAACTTTTTAGGCACTACAGATAATGTTGATTTGGTTTTTAAACGGAACAATAGTAGAGCAGGTTTGATTAGCGGTACTAATAGTGGTTTTGGCAATGGCGGTTTAGTTTTAATAAGTAGTGGTACTAGCAATTGTGCATTTGGTAACCTTGCTTCAACATCTTTGCAAACAGGTGTACAAAATACTGCCCTTGGAGCTGCTAGCCTTCAACAATCAACAGTTAGCAATAATATTGGTTTGGGCTTTGCCAGTGGAAAATATAACACCAATACAAGCAATCAAGTATTTATAAATTCTATAGATAGGACAAATTATAATGGCGATACAACCCTATCCATTTATTACGGCATACAAACAGGTGCAATTGCAACACAAAGGGCTAAAATAAATGGACAGTTACACCTAAATAACGGCACACAAGCAGCAGGTGCATTTTTGGTAAGCGATGCTGCAGGTATAAGCAGTTGGCAAACAAAACAAATAGCAGGCACCGCTACGTTAGATTTTCCTACAACAGCAGCACAAACAAGTACTGAACTTACCCTCACCGTTACCGGTGCAGCCGATGGCGATGTAGTAAGTGTAGGCGTACCATCCACAGCCTACAATGCCAATAGTGAGTACACGGCTAGGGTAAGCGGTGCCAATACGGTAAGCATAGCGTTTAACAATTTTGGAGCAATAGCAGCCATTAACCCTAATAGCGGTACTTTTAAAGTAATCGTTTTTAAATAGCTCGGATAGCAGTTAGTTTTTAAAAAGTAACCCCCGTTGTTTCTACAACAGGGGGTTTTTATTTTGTTATGTAATTTTACATACATATTTTTGTACTGCCCCAAACATAGCATGGCAGGGGTGCCATGTGAGGGATAAGGCAGCACTCAAAGCATAAAAATAGCCACTACAAAATTTTGTAGTGGCTATTTTGTTTTTGTACTCCATTAATGCTTTAGATGCTATGCCTTTACCCAAAAAACCCATCCCATTTTGCAATTTCTTTCTTTTTTGTAGCATCCAAAACTTTTGCATATATCATTGTAGTACTTATTTTACTATGCCCTAGTATTTTGCTAATAGTAGTAAGTTCCATACCAAATTCAAGGCTTAAAGTAGCAAATGTATGCCTTGCTACGTGGCAGCTTAAAGGCTTTGTAATAGCCGTACTTTTGGCTATTTCTTTAAGCCCTTTATTTATTTTTACATCTGTAATATGGTAAAAATTAAAAACAGTTGCCCCTACAAACCGCAAAGCAGGTAGGCTTAATGGTATAGTATTTTTAGTCCTTGTTTTATTGGTTATGTGTTCAATACAGTTATCTACAATATTGCTAAATCGTAATTTTGTAAAGTCGCCAATACGTAGGCCAGTATAGCACAAAAACAAAAATATAGCAGCTACGTTTTTTAAACTTTTGTTTTCACAATCATTATAATATTGCTCAATTTTAAGCACTTCGTTTTTAGTTAAAAATTCTCTATTGCTAGTAAAGCCCTTTACCTTGTAATATATAAATGGGTTTTCGGGTATTAGTTTACGCTTAAAAGCAATGTTTAAAATAGCCTTTAATCTAGTTAAAAAACTTGTTACCGTATTTTGTTTAAAATGTAGGGTAAACAAAAAAACTTTTTCAAGTTCTACAATAAAATTATAGTTGCAATCATTTAGTTTAATGGCAGGAAAATATTTTTCAATATGGTGGGCTAATGCTCTATAACTATAAAGCCTATTTATACAAATAGCCATTAAAGCACTTTCTGTAATAATGTACCTATGTAAGCTAGTAGTATCTATTTTTTTACGAAATAATAAATTAAAATTATTTTTTGTAATAATAGTACCGTTGCTACGGTAAAACGTAAATATTTTATTTACTTCATTAAGAGTGTGTTGTATATCGTTATTTATAACCCAGCTATTAAAAAGCTTACTTGGTACACTACCATTAGGCAACAAATGTTGTTTTTCAACATAGTGCTTTATACGTATATCAATTTTTTGCCTATCCATTATAATACGGCAATACAAAGGGTATAAATTACCTTTTGGCCTATCATTACGGCAAATAATATTAACACTTATACTTTGCATACAATTTTATTTTTTGGTGAAACAAAGGGTATGCAAAAACACCTAGTAACAATAAAAATAAAATTGTAAAATATGGCTAAAACGTAGTGTTATCAACGTTTTAGCCATTTGTAGTAAAACTGTAGTTTTTGGTTACTACAGTAACTTAGTGCCCACGAAAGGAATCGAACCTTCACACCCTTGCGAATGGCAGATTTTGAGTCTGCTGCGTCTACCAATTCCGCCACATGGGCATTTACAAGATTGCAATATTACGCTAATCGTTTATTCTATCCAAAATACGTTTCAAATATTTTTTCTTGTAATAATATTCCTTCAATTGTAGCAATGCTGCCTCAGTAAAGTTGTTGTTGTTATTCGTTTTAATAATGGTGTCTAATTCTAGCTCTAAGGCAATTTCATATTGTTTTATATTATTATAATTCAAATTGCTTTTATCATCAATAGCTTCATTAATTTCCATCATTTCCATCAAAAAATTTGGCGGCAAATTATATTTTTCATTGGGAGTAATTACATTTTCAAGTGTTAAAAAATATTCTATTGTTTTATATTTATTAGAAAAAATTTTGAATGCTTTGTTAATATCAGCAGATTGTTGTAAAGCAAATTCTTTATCAGCTTCGTTATGATTGGTAAAAAAATCAGGGTGATGTAATTTTT
>JANMAV010000215.1:0-4716 GCA_031360055.1 Ferruginibacter sp. | reverse complement strand
AAAAAAATAATTGCTTAACCCAATATATGTTTGCTTTAAAATTTCCTTATTATGTACTTCTAATGCTAGTTTTTTTGCTTCAGTTAAATATTTTAAAACATTGATATAATCTTTTAACTCTATATACACGTTACCAATATTAGCTGCAAAATATGCCACATCGTTTCTATTATTTATTTGTTTTGATAAGTTGTACGCTTGTAAATATGAGGCAAGTCCTGCTTGTATCATATTGTTTGTTCTATACGTTAAGCCAAGGTTGTTATATACAGCAGCGGTGCTACCAACATCTCCTTGTTGTTTAAAAATAAATAAAGCTTTTTGATGATATATAATGGCACTATCATATTTTTTATTTGCTGAAAAACAGTTGGCTAAGTAACCGTAGCCCCTGGCAATTTCTAAAGAGTTTTTAGTTTTAATTGCTATTTCTAACCCTTTTTTAGCGTAGTAAGCTGCTTTAGTATGCAACTTTAAATTGTCGTAAATAAATGCAATATTGTTGTATGTTATACCAATAAAGCTTTCGTCTTTTATAGTTTCTGCAAGGTTTAAAATTTTAAATTGATATACTGCTGCCGTATCATAATTACCAGTTTCTTGATAAATGATGGCTATTTTATTTAGAGAGCTAATAAGTAAATTAATATTGTTAGGTAAGGTTTCTCTAATGGCTAATGCAGCTTTGTTATTTAGCAAAGCATTGTTGAAATCGCCACCATAATATTGTGCAATGGCTACGTCATTGTAGGCTGTTGCTAAAAATTTCGGACTATTTACTATGCCTGCTAATTTTTTTTCTTGGTTGGCATATTGTAAGGATAACGTTGGGTTGTTTGTTGCATAAAAAAAACTTAATTCAGATAAAGTTTTTATTTTATTTGTATCAGTTTTTTGTGCAGATAAATCTGCCAACAGACTGTCTACAACAGTTTTGTTTTGGGCTTGTACACACTTACAAAAACAAAATAAAGAAAGGAAAAATAACTTCATAGCAAACATTTTATTATTTGCAAAGTACGTTTATATATGAAGTGATATCATACCCTATTACGGGTATATTTTTTGTTATGAGGCAAGCATTTTTTTCATTTTGTGTAATGATGCCTGAGATAGTGAAGCAGAAATATATTGTTGGCCATGCTTTGCATTAGTGCCAATGTACGAAGTTTGTTTAGCAAAAAATTTACAACTATCACAAATGGTGTGATGTATTTTTAATTGTACATTTTCTTTAAAAGTTGTTTTACCCTCTTCTTTTTTACTACTTAAATAGGTAGCTTTTAAGCAAGTAATATGTAATAATTTTTTTAACATGTTATGCAATATTTAGCCAATTCTTTTCTAGGCAACTTCTTAAATGTAATTTACAGCGATGTACAAGTACCCAGTAATTAGCTGAAGTAATTTGTAATGTTTCACATATTTCAGTACTCTCCATGTCTTCCAAATACTTCATTACAAAAACTTGTTGTTGTATATCCTTTAATTTTTTTTTACAATTTTCTAGTACTTTATAAAACTCTTCACTTTCTATTTTTTTATTATAATCAACATCCCATTTATGGGGTGAAGTTTGATTTTTTTTCCAGTGTGCACTTTCATCAAAATACATATTCTCTTCAGCAGATGTAACAATAGCTGATGGTGCATGTTGTTTTCTAAAATGATCAATTATTTTATTCTTACAAATGGCATATAGCCAATTTTTTTCGGAGGCTAAACCATTGTAAGTTTCTTTTGCTCTCCATGCACTCAAAAAAGTTTCTTGTACAATATCCTCCGCAAAACCAGTATCTCTTACCCTCATTATAGTAAACTTATATAAATCGTTTGCATAATTATCTACCCACTTTTCAGGTATAAACGAACCTTTATCAGCCATTTGGTATCTTTTTATGGCAATAAAGTTAGTTGCTTTTTTATTAGCTTTTTAAAGCTTAAAAATTTGTACCTAAAACAACTTAAATTCCAAAAGCTTATTGAACCAATTTTATCCTGTAATTTTTACAAAATTACCCTAACAGCACCTGTAATTTGCTGAGTATTTTTTTGTTGCACATAAGCAATTATAGCGGTTTGTTCTTTTGCTAAGTTTGGAATGGCATCTAATATTATCTCACCTACCGTTGCAGCATCTGTAGTAACTAATTGCCTTACTACGTTATCATTTATTAAAGTATGCCCCCCATTTTCTCCCCTTTTTACTACTGTTGTTTCCATTAGTGATACTAGAGCAACTTGAACATTGCTATTTGCAAAAGCACCCTCCAATGTGTAATTAATTTTAATTTTATTACCATCTAAAGTTGTAGTAATTGCTTTAAAATGAGAGCTAGCTTTACTGCGTAAGGCATTTTGTAAGGCATTACCTAAAGCTTCATCATCAGAGCCTACAAATTCTTTTTTACCATTTACAATCATTTGTGGTGTATAGGGCCCATTAGTATGCAATGCAGTTGAATAATTATTTTGAATTGTACTAAATTGTGCTTTGCTAAAAGGATCAACCCAGCCTAATCTATTCCAATAATCTACATGAAATGATAACGCAAACACCATTTTATGGCTATTGTTTTTTATAGTTTTTGCCAGCAGCTTATCAGCAGGAGGGCAGCTACTGCAGCCTTGAGAGGTAAATAATTCTATAACTGCTATTGGCTCAAAATTACCTTCAGTTAAAACGGCATTGGTATAAGTAGGTGTTGTACTTTTTAAATTTACAAAGCCAACTAAACATGTAGCCAATATAATTATACATATAATTTGTTTCATTTAATTTATATTTTAATGTTTGTACTTATTATTTTATTGTTTTACAAACCTTACTGTAGCAAATGGGGCAATGCTTACATTGCCATTAGCTATTACACTAGCATTTGCTGGCGTCATTAAACTTATGGGTTGTTGTGGTGTTGTAGCTGGGTTATTGTAACCAAATACATCACCATCTTCTGTACCGGCATCATACCCAAATACTGGCACAGTAATATCAGTTACCCATTTGCCATTTTGAATTAAATTATAATTATCAATACCAGCAAACCAATCTGGCGATGGTGCTATCATACTTTCGAAAGTTATATAAGAGCTTTTAATATTTGCAACCAATGATGTAGATGCAGAACCAGTAATACCTTGTATAGTTATATAAAATGGGGCTATTGCATTGCCTGCTTCTACCAAAACATTCATTTCATTTTTAAGTACTACACTATTTCCTACTTCAGCCACATCTTCTACCCCCTTACTAGCTAAGTTGCCATATGTATAAAAACCAGCATTTTTACTATGTACAAGCCCTATAAATTGTGTAAAGTGGTAGTTGTTTGGTATAGTGTGTTCTGGGTTTTTCCAAGTGCCAGTTACTGTTACTGTATAGCTTGCAGTGCTATCAATTGGAGCAGTAGGTGCTGCTGTGGGGGCAACAACAGCTGGGCTAGTAGTATTATTTTGTGTATTGATATCAGTTTTACTACAACTTGAAATTGCAGCTGTGGTAAGCAAACAGAGTAAAATTGGTATATGCTTCATCGTTCTTTTTATTTTATATACGATAAAAACGTAAAATTCTTACAGGTTAAGGCGCCTCATTTGTTAAAATCAAACTTTTTTTTAAAACTTACGTACGGTTGTAATTAAATTTTTTTTTAGTTTACTATAAAAAATGCAACAATTTGCTAATGATACAGTACAAAAAATAATCTTTTTTGCGGTTGCTATTGTTGTTTATCAGGCTTAATATCTCCACCAATAGCTTTATTGCTGGGGTTACTAATAGCTTTATTTGCAGGCCACCCATACCTGCATATAAATAATAAGGCCACCCAAATTTTATTAAAAATTTCAGTGGTAGGGCTAGGCTTTGGCATGAATGTACATAGTGCATTTAAAGCTGGAAAAGAAGGGATAGTTTTTATCATAATATCAATATTTGGATATTTTATTTGAAAAATTTTAGCAATGGATAAAAAAACATCATTCCTAATATCATCAGGCACTGCCATTTGTGGGGTATTGCAATTGCTGCTGTAGCACTAATTATTAAGGCAGATGAAAAGCAAATTTCAATATCGTTAGGGGTAGTATTTATTTTAAACTCTTTATCCTTATATATATTTCCATACATCGGTCATTTATTAAATTTATCAAATACACAATTTGGTTTATGGTATGCCATAGCTATACACTTTACAAGCTCTGTAGTAGGCGCTGCTAGTAAATTTGGTAATGAGGCATTAGTTATTGCCACTACAGTAAAATTGGCTAGAGCCTTGTGGATAATTTCAGTTTCTTTTTTATCTACCCTAATATTTAAAAACCCGAATACAAAAATTAAGATACCGTATTTTATAGGTTTGTTTGTGTTAGCTATGCTTTGTAATACATTCATTCCTTTTGTGCAGCAAAATAGCCATTTTGTAGTAGCTATAGCCAAAGCTGGCCTTACACTCACACTGTTTTTAATTGGTTGTGGTTTATCTTTAAAAGTACTACAATCAGTAGCGGTAAAACCATTAATACAGGCAGTTATACTTTGGCTTATTAAATCAAGTGCAGCCTTGTGGGCAATATTATATTTGGTTGCCTAGTTAGTAAAAAATAAAACCCTCTATTATAGAGGGTTTTTCTTTCGGAATTGTAAATTAGATTTTAATAGAGTTTTAAAAAATTGGAAATTATTTTCTATAGATACTTGGATAGTGTAAAAGTAAA
>JANMAV010000203.1:0-13049 GCA_031360055.1 Ferruginibacter sp. | reverse complement strand
CAATGGCTTCTACTGGAAGGTCGCCGTGCACGGCGAAGGGAGCTGGGCGCTGGAAATTCGCCGCGGCGAGGGCGGCATCCGGCTGTGGGCCGCCGAGCCCGGCGAGTACTACAACGCCTTCGACGGCAGCTATGGCGGGCTGTGGCGGCGCAACGCGCGCCCGCCGCAGATGCTGGTCGGCGTCGGGTTCAGCACGCAGGGCGACTATAACGGCCACCCCTACACCTTCGCGCCCGGAATCCTCGATCCGCGCGTGGCCTTCCTGCGCGCGGGCATGGAGGATCTGGCCCAGCCGGGCGTGGCGTTCGGCGATCGCGGGCTGATGGGCGGCGGCGCGGCGGGGCATGAGCTCGACCGCGCCGATGTCGCGCTCGGCACGCCGCACCATGCGCTGGTGGTGGCGACGGCGGTGGTGCGCAGGTGGCAATTTTTTCAGCACGTATAAGTCCAAATTTTTTAGGTATTAACTCACCAAAAATGATTGATAAGAACGTAACCCCAATTACAACAATTGTTGTGGCTATACCTTCAGCATATTTTTGTGTTAGTGGAAAAGTTTCTAAAGTTGGAGCTAGCATTTTGCTAAACTTATCTTCAGCAAACACACCAATAAGTATAGATACTAAGGTAATACCAATAGTTGCTGTACTCAAAAACTTTTCAGGATTGTTGGCAAGGTCTAATGCAGCCTTGGCATTATCATCTCCTTTGGCGGCCATTGCCTCAAGCCGGCTCTTACGGGCACTTACCAAAGCTATTTCACTCATTACAAAAAAACCAGTTATAAAAACCAATAACAGCAGTATAAAAATTGCTAACATTATATTTAATTACGTAAAAAAAATCTTTTATTAAAAGATGTTGCACACAAATATCCAAAAATAAAACCAATAATTCCCCCACAAGCCACATCTAACAAATAATGAACCCCTACATATACTTGTGCAAAGCAAATAATTGCTGCCCACCCGTAAAATAACCATGCTATGTTACCAATATACTTTTTTAATGTAATATAAAAAAATGCTGCCATAGCAAAGTGGTTGGTAGCATGAGATGAAGTAAAACTTGAACTTTGGGGCCTATACCCGATTAAAAAATTAATTTTATCCTTAAAATATGGATCGTTACATGGCCTGAGCCTAAATACATTTTGTTTTATTAAATTGCTGCTAATGTAATTACTTAGCACCACTGTTAATATGGCAAAAATTATCCAATACCATTTATTTTTATTAAAATTTAATAAAATAAATGACAGTAAAAAAATATATAATGGCACCCAAGTAGCTGAGTTACGCAAAAGTGGCAATAGCCAATCTAACGTTTGAGTATGAAAATTAGAATTAATATATTCAAATAAACGCCTATCAAATTGTATTATGTGTGGTAACATATTGCAATAAAATTAACCAAAGTTTTAATATTAGCTAAAAACATTTAAAAGCAATAAGGCAGTACCTTGCCTTAACAATTTACCTTACATGCTTATTAGGCCTTTTTTTAAAAAAAATATCAAATTTATTTTTACTATACTGTTGTTGCTTTTTGCAATGATGACGCTGTATAGAATTGCTTTTTTTTACCATTTTAAACCTTCAGGCAAAGCATTAAGTGGCAGTATGCTTTGGCTTGGTATTCGGTACGATGCAAGAATAATTGCCATAGCTGGCATCATTTTATTAATAGCAGCAGCTCTATTAAAACCGTTTACAGTTGGGGGCTTTAAAAAAACATTCAAGAGTATAGTTACCCTTATTTTTGTGGTTATCATGTTGTTTTATATAGCTGATTATTATTATTTTGATTATTTAAAACAACGCTTAAGTGCTGCCATTACTAGCTTTGCAGCCGATGCTGGTATTTCTACAAGTATGATTTGGCAAACCTACCCGGTAGTAAGAATAATTGTAGCTTGCATTGCTTTAATTTTTATTTGTAACTGGGTGTATAGTAAGATATTCTTACAAATTAATAACAGCAATGCCATAATTTCTAAAAGAGCAAATGTATTTGCCCATGTACTTTTTTATGTCATTTGTGCTGGTTTAATTTTTGGCAGAGTAGGGCAATATCCCCTTCGTTGGAGCGATGCTTTTTCCCTTTCGGATGATTTTAAAGCTAACACTGCCCTCAATCCTTTTCAAAGTTTTTTTAGTAGCCTTAGTTTTAAAAATGTAGGCTACGATGCCAAAAAAGTTAAATTATATTACCCAACAATTGCTCAATACTTTAATATACCAAGCACAAACGATACAGCAGTTTATGACAGAAAAATAGAAAATAATAACCCTATAGGCAATAATGTAAATGTTGTAATAGTTATTTGCGAAAGTTTTAGTGCATACAAAAGTAGCATGTATGGCAATGGTTTAAACCCTACTCCATATTTTAATACACTATGTAATAATGGAGTATTTTTTAATAGATGTTTTACCCCTGCATTTGGCACAGCAAGAGGTGTGTGGGCCACCATTACTGGCGTACCAGATGTGCAAGATGTAAAAACGGCTAGCCGTAACCCTGCAGCGGTAAACCAACACAGTTTGATGAATGATTTTGCAGGATATGAAAAAAATTATTTTTTAGGAGGTAGTACAACTTGGGCAAATATTAGAGGTTTACTAACTAATAATATTACAGGCTTACATATTTATGAAGAAGATTATTTTAATGCAAAAAAAGTAGATGTATGGGGTATAAGCGATAAAAATTTATTTTTAGAAGCCAACAAAATATTAGCTACACAAACAAAACCATTTATTAGTATTATACAAACGGCAGATAACCATAGGCCATATACCATACCTGCAGAAGATGCAAATACTTTTAAAAAACAAACCTACCCAGCAGATACACTTACCAAATATGGCTTTGATAGTAACGAACAATTAAATGCCTTTAGATATACTGATTTTTGTTTTGCAACTTTTATGGAAGCCGCTAAAAAAGAAAAATATTTTGCAAATACACTTTTTGTTTTTGTTGGTGATCATGGGTTAAGAGGTAATGCTGGTAATTTATTCCCACAAAGTTTTAGTAAGCAAGGTATATTAGCAGAGCATGTACCCCTTTTATTTTACGCTCCAGCATTACTACCAGCAGCAACTATTTCTGAGCCAGCATCGCAGCTAGATATACTGCCCTCTGTTACATATTTAATAGGGCAAACTGCCACCAACACTGCTCTTGGCAATAATTTATTTGATACAACAAATAAAAAAGCTAGATATGCTTTTATTGCTGACCCTGATACACGAACCATCGGTGTAGTAAGCAATTCATTTTTTTATTGCCGTAATTTAAATACAAACGCTATTGATTTTGTATCAGTCTTACATAATAATCCGATACCAGTAAATAATAACACGGATAGTATTAAAAAAGAAATGGCTACAGCTACGGAAGCATTTTACAATACTTCAAAATACTTGCTGCTACATAATAAAAAAAAGTAAGCTACTTCAGCAGTCTCTGCAAAGTCAAAAAATCCATTAAAATAAAATAAAATATCTTTACTAAAACCCAAACTACTATTACTAAAATTACTAAATGCTTACAAAATGGCGTGTGCCTAAAACTATACAGTGGCTAATAAAATTATTTTTTATTTACATTGTAATATTTACTTTATTTAGAATAGCTACTGTTGTATTTTTTAAGCCTGGCAATTTATCATACAGCTCCTTACTACCCTCTTTTTGGCTGGGTTTAAAATATGATTTAAGGTGGATCTCATTTGTACTAATGCCCATTGCCATTTTATCAATGTATGTTAAGTTTTCACCTTTTTATAATCAAAATTCTAAAAAGTTTTGGACCTATTATTTGGGCATTGCAACCTTATTAATTCTATTTTTTTATGGTGCTGATTTTGGACAGTTTGCCTATGTAAATGCTCGGTTAAATGCTGATGCATTAATTTTTGCTGATGACCCAAAAGAAAGCATGCAAATGATTTGGCAGAGCTATCCAATATTGTGGATATTGGTTGGGCTTTTTGGTGCAGTGTTAATGATGGTGTGGATGTTTAGGCGTACACATGTAACCGTTGTAGATAAGAATCTAAACATGCACAAATTTGGGTATCAACGGCGTTGGCATGCAGCTGCATTGGTAATATTAGTTTGGTTTATGTATGGTTTTTTAACTGCCAAACCTTTAAATTTTTTTAGAGCCTTTAATTTAAACGATGAGTTTAAAAGCAATTTGGCATTAAACCCACTTCAAAATTTTTTTACTACACTTAGGTTTAGAAGCCCCGAGGTTAATACAAATGCAAAACAGTATTACAAACAAATGAGTAATTTTTTGGGCATTATACCCCATACCAATTTAACTTATAACCGTACCATACACCCTAGCAGTAAAGCTTTGGAGAGTAAACCCAATATTGTACTTGTAATTTGCCAAAGCTTTAGTATGTATAAAAGCAGTATGAGTGGCAACCCATTAAATAGCACTCCATATTTTAATAGCTTATGCAATGATGGTATATTTTTTAACCGTTGCTTTTCGCCAACATTTGGTACAGCAAGAGGTGTGTTTGCTACAATTACTGGTACACCTGATGTGCTATTATCAAAATTTAGTACTCGTAACGTAGCTGCCATACAGCAACGAACTATTGTAAATGATTTTGATGGGTACGAAAAGTATTATTTTATTGGTGGTAGAAGTGAGTTTAATAATTTTAAAGGGTTATTGCAAAACATAAAAAATATAAACATTTACGAAGAAGGAAAATACACAGCTGCTAAATTAAATGTATGGGGTATTAGTGATAAAAATTTGTTTTTAGAAGCCAATGCAGTAATGGCTAAACAAACAAAACCATTTTTTACTATCATACAAACAGCAAATAACCATAGGCCATTTAATTTACCCGAAGAGGATAAAGATTTCTCAAATAAAAATATTGATAAAGAGGAATTAAAGAAATATGGTTTTGAATCAATAAAAGAATATAATGCGTTTGCATATACTGATTACTGTTTTAAAAAATTTATTGAAGCTGCAAAAAAAGAGGCTTATTTTAACAATACTATTTTTGTGTTTATTGGTGATCATGGTGTGGAAGGTAACGCCTCTGCCATGTACCCAAAAGCTTGGAATGAACAACGATTGACAGAAGAGCATATACCATTATTATTTTATGCGCCGGCATTATTAACACCTCAAAAACATGAGGAGCCTGTATCGCAAATAGATGTATTGCCAACAATTGCAGGTATGGTAGCACAGCCATACACTAATAGCACTTTAGGAAGAGATTTGCTAGACCCTAATACAAAACAACATGCAGCATTTATTATTTACCATGCACCCGGTTGGATAGGAGTTGTAAACGAAAATTATTTTTACCGAAAAAATATTAGAATAAATATTGATGAGTTAGTGCCTGTTACAAAAGATACATTAGTGCTATCTGCAACTGCAAGAGATTCAGTAAAAAGTAGTATGAGTACCCTAACTAGTGCTATGTATGAAACGTCTAAATGGATGTTATTAAATAATAAATAACTATACTTTTTTTGCTACTAAAATTAACCTTGGTGATGTGGCAAAGTCAAATTGCGCTAGCTCATAATTTCCAAAAGTATGTATGATTGAGAGCCCTTGTTTGGCAAACATTTTTTCAAAATCAGGCAACATAAATTTTGAAACTTTTTCAGTGTACTGCAAAGGAATTGTTAGGGCATCATCTTTAACAACAATTTTTTTATAAAAATGGTTTTCATCATTCCATTTACTTATTAAGTAGGTAGTAGAGTCTATTTTTTGTTCTATTTCAATTATGCCTGCTTTGCTAGCTAAGTTTACATTTAAATAATCCATCACAAAAACAGCACCTGGTTTTATAGCAGTTGCAATAGAGCGTATGGCATTATCATGCTCTCTTTGGGTATTAAAATAACCAAAACTGGTAAAAAAATTAAAAGCAAAATCAAAGTAATTAATGTAAAATGGCAGCCTCATATCATGCTCAAAAAAGTGCAAGGTTTCACTTTCGCTTTGTAAAGCATTGGCAATACTTTCGGCACTTAAATCAATACCAGTTACATTAAAACCTTTAGAAGCCAATTGCATACTATGCCTACCTTTACCGCAAGCCACATCTAACATAGTTGCCCCATCAATTGGCTTTAAAAAATCAATTAAATTATCAATAAAATTGGCTGCCTCTGCCATATCTCTATGGGCATATAATTTATGATAGTAAGGAGAGTTAAACCAATCTTTAAACCAAGTATTGTGCATAGAGGCAAATGTAGTGTTTAAACATTAATTGCATGAATGGCCACCTATAAAATTACCCACTATATAAAAGTATTAATTATTCAAAAAATTTACTATTTAAGTTATTATAACAAAATGCGTATGTGCAAAAGGAGTTATTATACATAGCTTAAACTACCAAATACATCAATTTTATTACCTTTGCACACCTCACCAAAAAATGTAGGTAAAATATGGCATTAATTAAAAGTATATCGGGCATACGTGGCACTATTGGTGGCAAACCAAATGATAATTTAACCCCTTTAGATGTAGTAAAATTTACTGCTGCTTATGGCAGTTGGTTACAATCACTTAACCCTTCAAAAAAAACTATAGTTGTTATTGGTAGAGATGGTAGAATTAGTGGTGAATTGGTTAAAAATTTAGTATCCCAAACTTTATGCTCATTAGGTATAGATGTAATAGATACTGATTTAAGTACAACCCCAACAGTAGAAATGGCTGTAGTTTCTTTGCAAGCTGATGGTGGTATAATTTTAACTGCAAGCCACAACCCCAAAGAGTGGAATGCTTTAAAACTTTTAAACAATAAAGGTGAATTTATTAGTGGAGCAGAAGGAGAAACTATTTTGCAATTGGCAAACAATGAAGATTTTAGTTTTTGCAATGTAGATAATTTAGGTAAAGTAACTACCAATACAACAACTTTAGCAAGCCATATAAAAGCAGTAATTGAACACAAATTGGTAGACGTAGAGGCTATAAAAAAAGCTAATTTTAATATAGTTGTAGATGTAGTAAATAGCACTGGCGCTATTGCTATACCAGCACTTTTTAAAGCTTTGGGTATTACCAATTACAATATTTTATATGGAGATATTACTGGCAATTTTGCACACAACCCTGAGCCATTGCCAGAAAACTTAACAGAGCTTAGTAGAGAAGTAGTAAAGCAACATGCAAGTGTTGGCATAGCTGTAGACCCAGATGTAGATAGACTTTGCTTTGTATGTGAAGATGGAACTATGTTTGGAGAAGAGTACACATTAGTAGCCGTAGCTGATTATTTACTTGGCATAACTAAAGGTAATAGTGTAAGTAATATGAGCAGTACAAGAGCCCTTAAAGATGTAACTGAAAAACACGGTGGCCAATACTTTGCAAGTGCAGTTGGAGAAGTAAATGTGGTAAATAAAATGAAAGCCCAACATGCAGTTGTAGGCGGAGAAGGCAATGGGGGAATAATTATACCTGATTTACATTATGGTAGAGATGCACTTATTGGAATAGCCTTATTTTTAACTTATGTAGCTAAAAGCAACAAAAGTGTAAGACAGATAAGAAATAGTTTTCCTGATTATTTTATGAGTAAAAATAAAATTACGCTTAAAGAAGGGGTAGATGTAAAAAAGATTTTTGAAACCATACAACAGAAGTACAAAAATCAACCAATAAACACAGAAGATGGTTTAAAAATAGAATTTGATAATGATTGGGTACATTTAAGAACTAGTAATACGGAGCCAATAATTAGAATATATGCTGAAAGTAATTTAGAAAAAACAGCACAAAATATTGCTAATAGATTAATGATTGATATACAAGAAATAGGGAATTAATTAATAATTGTATAATTGAAAATTGAAAATTTTTTTATAGATGGTATAAGTTGATTGTTAGTATTTTATATGTTCATTTATGTAGTATAGTATATTTTTCAATTTTTTATTTCTGTAATTTCTTTACTTTTTATATTTAATATCTAAATTTCTAACATCTAAATAACTGATATCAAACTATATAACTTCTAACTATCTAAAAATCTAACACTAATCATTTAATTTAATGCAACGTATATATCTCGATAACGCCGCTACAACTGCACTTGATGCAACAGTTTTAGATACCATGATGCCCTACCTTACTGAAAAGTTTGGCAACCCATCATCAATATATTCCTACGGTAGAGAAACACGTATGGCGGTAGAAACTGCTCGTAAAAGTGTAGCAAAATTATTAAACGCTAACCCTGCTGAAATATTTTTTACCAGTGGTGGTACTGAAAGTAGCAATATGGCTATTCAAGCTGCAGTTAGAGATTTAGGTTGTAAGCACATCATTACTTCGCCAATTGAGCACCATGCCGTTACACATACTGTGGAGCATTTTGATAATTTAGATGTAGCTAAAGTTAGTTATGTAAAAATATTGCCCGATGGGCATGTAGATATTGATGATTTAGAAAAACTATTAGCAGCCAACAACGATAAAACACTTGTAAGTTTAATGCATGCCAATAACGAAATTGGCAACATGTTAGATATTGTAGCTGTAGGCAATTTATGTAAATTATATAATGCTATTTTTCATAGTGATACTGTTCAAACCGTTGGGCATTTTAATATGGATTTACGCAATACCCCTGTGCATTTTATTACCGGTGCTGCACATAAATTTCATGGGCCAAAAGGTGTAGGTATTATTTACATTAATGAAAATATTAGAATAAAACCAATGGTACACGGTGGTAGCCAAGAGCGTAACATGAGGGCAGGCACCGAAAATATTTATGGTATAGTTGGTTTTGCCAAAGCATTAGAAATGGCAATGGCAACTATAGAAACTGATAGTGCATACATTGGCACATTAAAATATTATATGCACCAACAATTAAAAAAACATATACCTGGTGTTGGTTTTAATGGAGATGTATTGGGGCAAAGTTTATATACCGTTTTAAGTGCAAGTTTTCCAAAAACTGAACGTTCTGAAATGATATTATTTAACCTAGATATAAATAACATTTGTGCTAGTGGAGGCAGTGCCTGTACAAGCGGCGCTGAGCAAGGTAGCCACGTAATTAGAGCTATAAACAACAACCCAAACCAAATAACGGTAAGGTTTAGTTTTAGCAAGCACAATACAAAAGATGAGATAGATACCGTGGTACAAAAACTTACCACTTTAATGTAATTAATATTGTACTGTTATAGTATTTTGTGGCTGCACTAATTTATTACTTTGCCTTTTACCAGCAACAGTTATGTGCACCAAACTACTTTGAGCAGGCTTGTATTCATATAAAATATTATCCATCACCTTTATTGTTTTTACCACAGGTACATTATTAAGTTGGTAGTAACTGTAAATGCCTTCTTCTATTTGTTCATATCCCACATATTGTAATGTTTCTAGTTTGCCATTAACTGTTATTAATAAATGTTTTTGCACATAATCACTCACCAATTTATCCATAGCAGGGTGCACACTTTGGTTCAATAAATCTACCTTTGTTTTATAAGTTGCCCTCAAGGTTTTTTCAAAATCATCAGTAAAAATTTTGCAACTTATTTCTAAAGTTTTATCAGTAGCATTATGTTCTATTTCTGTTACACTTATAAATAAAGGGTGGTTGTTTTTTGCACCAATACATAAACTTACAGTGAGCAACAATAGTACATTACAAAATAATCGTAGCATTATCAAAAATTAAATAAATATAAATAGAACAACAAATTTAGAGTAAACCAATACAATATTTTTTTTTGATGAACGATATAACATTTTATTTTAAAGAAGGTTTACATCACATAATAAGTATAGATGCCTTAGATCATCAACTTTTTTTACTAGCCCTAACGGCAACTTATTTTTTGGTAGATTATAAAAAACTATTGGTATTAATAACTGCTTTTACAATTGGGCATTCCATTACACTAGCGTTGAGTGTGTATAGCATCATTAACATACAAACTGCTTGGGTTGAATTTTTTATACCCTGCACCATTGTAATAACTGCAGCATATAATTTTTTTAATCCTTTTTCAACTACAAAAAAAAATTTAGTTAAATATTTTTTAGCTGCCATATTTGGGCTTATACATGGGCTAGGTTTTGCAAATACATTGCGATTTTTACTGGCAAAAAACCAAAACTTTGGTTGGGCATTGGCAAGTTTTAATATTGGGGTAGAGGTTGGGCAGATAATTATTGTTATACTTATTCTGCTTACAAGCTACCTATTTGTACAAGTACTAAAATGCCCAGCAAAATGGTGGGTTTATTTTTTAAGTGGTACAAGTTTATTATGGGCGGCTAAATTTGCCATAGAAAGATTACCTTAAATAATTACCTTTAACGAATATTATTTTCTTAAGATAAAAAACAAAAATGAGAAAAATCACATTGCTAATTCTATCTGCCATAGCCTTTATGTACAGCTATGCACAAGATATTAAAAACAACCCTGGCAGCAACCATGCAAATAGGTTTGAACAGTTAGGTACTATATTACCAACACCGAACGAGTATCGTACTGCAAGTGGTGCACCAGGCCCAAAATATTGGCAGCAAAGGTGTGATTATGATATTACCTGCACACTTGATGAGCCCAATAGAAAATTAACAGGAAAAGAAAAACTTACTTACTTTAATAACTCACCTGATAACCTTACCTACCTTTGGTTACAGTTAGATGAGAATGAACATAGCAGCACAAACAACTCAGGCTACCAAAGTAGTAGCACTTTGCCAAAATCACTAAGTCCAACTGATTTAGAAAGGCTCACTAACCCTAGCAAATTAGATAAAGAGTATGGATTTAATATTCTTAAAATAACAACTGCAACTGGTGCTAGCCTTAAATATATGGTAAACAAAACCATGATGAGGTTAGAGCTACCAATGTTATTAAAACCAGGGCAACAATTTATTTTTAATGTAGAGTGGAATTACAATATAATTGAACGTACTAAATATGGTGGCAGAGGTGGTTATGAAAATTTTCCTGAAGATGGTAATGATTTATTTACCATGGCACAATGGTATCCTAGGCTTTGTGTATATAGCGATTTTCAAGGATGGCAAAACCACCAATTTACCGGCAGTGGTGAGTTTGCATTAACCTTTGGTAATTTTAAAGTAGCCATGACAGTACCTGCAGACCATGTGGTAATGGCAACTGGGCAAGGGCAAAATTATGCAGCTGTACTTACTCCAGCACAATTAGCTCGTTGGCAAACAGCACAAAATGCAAAAGATGTTACCGAGGTTGTAACATTAGATGAAGCTAAGGCTAGAGAAAAATCAAAATCTACACAAACAAAAACATGGATTTTTAAAGCCGATATGGTTAGAGATTTTGCTTGGGGTAGTAGCCGTAAATTTATTTGGGATGCTATGCCAGCTTTTGTAGATGGTAAAAAAGTAATGTGCATGAGTGCTTATGGTAAAGAAGCGTACGCCTTGTATAGAAAATATAGCACAAAAGCAGTAGCACACACAATTAAAACTTACTCAAAATTTACTATTCCCTACCCCTACCCTGTAGCCCAAAGTTTAGAAGCAGCTAATGGTATGGAGTACCCAATGATATGTTTTAACTATGGCCGTACCGAAAAAGATGGTACGTACAGTGAAGCAACTAAAAATGGTATGCTTGGCGTTGTAATACATGAGGTTGGGCACAACTTTTTCCCAATGATAATAAATAGTGATGAACGCCAGTGGACTTGGATGGATGAAGGCCTAAACACATTTTGCGAATACTTATCTGAAGAGTTATGGGATAATAAATTTCCGGTTGGTAGAGGCCCTGCATATAAAATTACAGATTATATGAAGCTACCTAAAGATCAGCTTGAACCTATAATGACAAACAGTGAAAATATTGTTTTGTTTGGCCCTAATGCCTACAGCAAACCTGCTACTGGTTTAAATATTTTAAGAGAAACAATTATGGGTAGAGAAAACTTTGACTATGCTTTTAAAGAGTATGCAAAACGTTGGGCATTTAAACACCCTACCCCAGCTGATTTATTTAGAACTATGGAAGATGCAAGTGCCGAAGATTTAGATTGGTTTTGGAGAGGTTGGTTTTATAATACTGATCCGGTAGATATTGCTTTAGATACTGTAAAATGGGCAAACCTAAGCACCGAATCTACCGGGCCTAGCCGTACAACGGCATCAACAATTTCTCAGCCAGTTGCTAAACCAATACAAAATACTTTTGATGATATATCTAAAATAAGAAACCGTGCAGATAAAAATATACAGTTTGCTACAGATGTTGATTTAAGCTTAAGAGATTTTTATTGGAGTTATGATAGAGGTTTAGCAAAAATAGATAGTACACCATTTACAGTAACCATGCCTCCGCCAAGTACAGATACCTTAACAACTGAGCAAAAACAACAAATAGCTGCCGGTAAAAATTTATACGAACTTACTTTTGTAAATAAAGGTGGGTTAGTAATGCCAATAATTATTGAGTGGACGTACAAAGATGGTACTAAAGAAATAGATAGAATACCAGTACAAATTTGGCGTAAAAACGAAAATAAAGTGGTAAAAGCATTTGCAAAAGATAAAGAGGTAGCATCTATAAAGTTAGACCCACTAAGAGAAACAGCTGATATAGATGAGAAAAATAACGTGTGGAATACTTTTGCAACGCCAAGCAAATTTCAACTATTTAAAGCTAGAGGTGCTGGCGCTGTTAGAGGCGGTAGCAGTGGCCAAGGCAACCCAATGCAAAAAGAAATTAAATAATATTTAATAACTACCGTATATTTTTAAAAAGAGAGGCTATCCGTTATTGGAGAGCCTCTCTTTTTAAAATTTATAAAAATTTTATTTTTACAAATTTATTATGGCTCAAATTAGGCAATAATATAAAAGTTTATAGTAACATACATCATAATTGTACATGATTTTGTACGCATTTGAATTGTAAAAACTTCAACAATAAAGTTGTGCATTTCCCACCTTTATTTTGAAATTGAAATTTTTAAAAACAATAATTT
>JANMAV010000201.1:0-9912 GCA_031360055.1 Ferruginibacter sp. | reverse complement strand
TAAAGAAAAATAATAAAAATATTATTAAGTTTATGTGAGAGATTTAAAAATTAGTATTTAATTTATTTTCTATTAAATAAAATGAAGGTATTAAAAAGGATATAGATTTTGAATGTATTTTTTAGCTTATATTTTTAATGCAAAGAGTTCTATTTCGTTAGCCTTACCTTTTAATTCAACTAAGCCTAAACTTTCTAATTGAAATGCTTTTAAATTACTTTTATCTGCAAAATCTTTAGATACAATAAATTTTTGATTTAGCTCGTTGCAAGCACTTCTAATTCTAGCAGCCGTATTCATGTTATCGCCACTCATTGCTAAATCTTTTTTTATAACTCCAATTTCTCCTACTGTTACATCACCTGTGTGTATGCCTACTCTAAATTCAGGCAACACACCAAAATTTCTTCTAAATTTTTCACTATTTGTTTGAATGTTTTTTCTGGCCACTATTACTGATGCTAAACACTCTTTCATGTTTGCTTTACTATACTTCCAAGATACCACAATTTCATCTCCAACATATTGATAAATTATTCCTTCATGTTCTATTAAAGCTAATGATACATGATATATAAATTCTCTAATAAATAAAAAATATTGTTTGTGTCCTAACTTTTCTGCTATTGGTGTAGAATCTTTCAAATCTAAAAACATTATTATTCTGTTCTCAATTTTAGGCTGAATATACTTACCTGATAATACATCTAAAAAAACTCCAGGTGCATATTTATCATTTATCTCAATGTATAATTGAGTAATAGCAAAGATAATCATCCAATATAATGTTCTTTTTAGCAACCAATTACCAGTTTCTATATCTGAAAAAAAATCTTTAAAACATTCACTAATTGATAATTGTAATATAAAAAAATCATCAACAAAGTGTGCAATGAAATTCATTAATAGCGCTGCTATTAAAAGTATAATTGTTTTAGCAAAAAAGTTTATTACTAAAGATCTATCTCTAAACACACTCCGTAATGTAAACACAAATAAGTGACCCATTATAATACTCATTACAAATACCAATGTTGTTCTAATAAATATAGATTGTATTTTGTAGTTTATATTAAAATTTAGAAGAGTAGCTACTAAATCAATTGCAGTCCAAAATAAAGCTATATACAATACCCTTCTAAGCCTAAATTTCTTTAAGGAAGATATTATTGAATATGAACTAGATTCTGTTAGCATGATGCATCTTTTAAGTAATTATAAATAGCTGTTTGAGCATTTAATTTTTTGGTTAATTCAGTTCCTTTAACAAATGTTTGTTGCATACTACTGTCTAGTTGTACTGCCTTTGTATTATCCTCCCATTGTAGTGCAAAATATTGTAACAACTGCTTTTTACAATTATTTTCAATAATTTGAATACAAACTTCAATTCTACGATATAAATTTCTAGTCATTAAATCGCTAGATCCCATAATAACTGTAGCATCATTATCATTATCACCAAAAATAAATAATCTACTATGTTCTAAAAATCTGTCAATAATTCTTATTACAGTAATATTTTCACTTTGGTTTGGTATGCCAGGTATTATACAACAAATGCTTCGAACTAATAATTGAATTTTAACACCTGCTTTACTAGCTTTATATAATTGATGGATAAAATTTGGCTCTTCTAAATTGTTTACTTTAATACGAATTAAAGCTGGCAAACCTTGCTTTGCTTTATTAATTTCAATATCAATTAAATTTTGAAAAGCTGGCAACAAATTAAATTGGGCTACAAGTAATTGAGAAAATGTAGGGTTTAATTTGGAGTTTTCATTTTTATTAAATTGAAGATATTGAAATAAAGTTTCAAGCTCCGTACACACAATTTTATTTACGGTAAATAACACATGATCAGTATAAAATTTAGCAGTGCTTTCATTAAAATTTCCTGTACTTATTACTGCATAATTTGTTACAATATTATTGGTTATTTTTTTTACTAATGCAATTTTTGAATGTACTTTAATTGTTGGATCGCTGTATATTAATTTTATTCCTGCATTTTTCATTACTCTACTCCATTTAATATTATTAGCCTCATCAAATCTTGCCTTTAACTCAATAAAAGCTGTAACTTTTTTACCATTTTTTGCTGCACTAATGAGTGCATTTACAATGTGAGACTCTGTAGCTACACGGTATAGTGTAATGTAAATTTCTGTTACATCAGCATCTACAGCGGCTTGATTAAAAAAACTTAAAACTGGTGCATAGCTTTGGTAAGGTAGGTGCAACAATACATCTTGCTGGGCCACTGTATGAAAAATATCCCCAGTTGTTATTGGTGGATATTGAATGGGTATTAATTTTTTATAGAATAGTTTATTATTTGTAACAGGAAAATTATATAAATCACTAAGGTTGTGATATCTACCTCCTTCAAACATATCTTTAGGATCTGCCTTAAAAACTGTTGCTAAAAACAGTTGAACGTTTAAAGGCATACCATGTTGAAATAAAAATCTTGACGCAGCGCCATTATCTCTTTTGCTTAACTGTTTTTCTATTTTTTCTAACAAATTAGCACTATACTCATCAGCTATATTTATATCTGCATCTCTATTAAATTTTATGCTATAAATACCTTTTATTTTTTTGCCAGGAAAAATAATACCCATATTCTCACTAATAACATCATCAATAAAAATTACATATTCCGTACTGTTTATTGGTGTAAGCTCATAAAAACGTTTTAATTTATTAGAAGGAATATTTACACAAAAATGGCTTGTACCTTCACTATCATTATCAGAGTTAGCAAGTGTTACTATAAAGTATAGTTTGCCATTTTCTGGTAAAAATTTAAAACTATTTTGTGTATGTAAAAAAACGGGTTGGATAAATGATAAAACTTCAGATAAAAATAGTTGTTTTATTTCGCCTTTATGCTCAGGCAAAATTTTATTATTGTAATAAAAAAACACATTATTTTGTAATAGTTCTGGTATCAACTCTCTATTTAAAACTTGTCCAAATTCATTTAATTGATCATTAATTTGTGCTTGAATTTTTTCAGCAACATCATCTTGTGTTAAAAATGACTGTTTACGAATTGTTTTTTTGTTTAGTTTTGCAAACGCTGCAACAATAGGGTATCTTACTCTAAAAAACTCATCGAGGTTTGATGAAAAAATGGACAAAAACCTTAGTCTCTCCAATAATGGCACTTCTTTTTCTTTTGCCTCTTGCAAAACCCTATAATTAAAACCAAGCCAACTTAAATCTCTATTAAATAGCATAAAAATTATTAAAATGGTGAACCTTGGCTATTTGTAATAACACCTTCTGGCGTTGCTTTATATAGTAATGCTGCAATGCTAAATGCACAAACACATACTACAATGCCTACCATAAATATATTATAAGCTAATCTTATCAATTTATATTTTATACCTAATACTTGGCCTAGGTAAAATATATCTTTAATTATTGAGCTATACAAATAATCGGAATCTCTCATCATTGTTCTCATTGCATTTTCATATTGCTCATGTGTCATTTTATGAAAATTTCCAAAAAACAATAAATTTGTTTCTTTATTTACAATGTCTATTTCGTTAAATGTACCCATACTTACTTTTGGTCTTGTAGCTAAAATGGCTATTACAATTGTTATAACTGAAAAGGCTAGGAACATAATTGTAGGGATAGTTAAATACGGATCAGTTTGTAGCTTGCGTAATAATACAGAGAGTATTACTGAAATTATAATTGCATTAACTGAAATTAGAATATTTGCTTTGCTATCTGCCATTTCACTTAATTGTATATGATTGCTAGAAGTGAGTCGTAGCATAGTTTGCATACCCTTTGTTGTGCCATCCTTCTCTGTAATTTCAGTGCTTTCTAGTTCTTTGTAATTATCATCATCTAGCAAACGTTTTTTTAATTTTTTCATAATTTCTTTTTTCTCACCATTTAATTGTTCTTTGCAATAGCTTGTGTGAAAATGATGTTTTGTAAACATGTTAATTGTAGCCTCATCAAACATTTTCTTTGAATAACTTTTCCCAAAATGATGCATCATTTCTTGATAAGCAGATTTGTTAGTGATCTTAAAATCTTTTTTACTGCCAAACTGAAATGTATCTGCATCGCATAATATTTCTTCAATTAAATTATTTGCAATTCTAGGCATTTTAGTTGCCATTATACAACTAGCTATTCTATCTACATCATTTTCTTGTAAATTACTATTAGCTAAAAATGCTTTCATAACAGTTACACTTTCCTCCTCATGCTTATCCCATGTTGTAAAAAGATAACCAGTATCATGAAACCAAGCTGCTATATGCAATATGGTAAAATCTATTTCGGAAAGTGTATAATGCCCTGCTATTTCTTTAGCTTTTTGCACTACAGTTTTAGTATGTTGTAAATTGTGAAAGGTAAGATATGCTGGTTGATGTTTTTCAAACAATTCAACTACATGGTCTTCTACTTTTTGGTAAAGTTGTTGGTAGTTTAGCAATGTATAGAGTTTAGAAGTTTAAATTAAATTTAGTTCCTACAGAAAAATTGATAAGTTGATCTTCGTTAGAAAAGCCCATTGATGCTGTGATTGCAACTAAATTAAATGGAATAAAATATACACCTCCTCCATATGAATTGTGCCATTTGTTAGATTTTTCCCCAGGTTGCCATACTCTTCCCACATCGGCATAGCTTAATAATCCAAGATCTCCAGGTAAAATATATGAATTTACTTTAAATATTTTTACTCTCAATTCGCCACCAGTATACACAACACTTTTTCCTGAAAACCTGTTACGCCTAAAACCACGTAAATAATTGTTTACCCCCAAACTTTTTGCTTGAAAAAATTCATAATTTTTTGAAAATATATGTCCACCACCGGCTCTAATTATACCTGATACTTTGCTTAAATCAGATAAGGAAGCATAAATTGTCATATCTGTTTGTATCTCAGTTAAATTTTTACTGTTATTATTTATGCCCTGCATGCTGCTTAACGTGGTAAACCAAGTTATACCTCTTGTAGGAAAAATATCATTATTTAAATAATTAACATCAGCTTTTAGCTTTACACCAACATACTCTTTAATGTTAAATATACTTGCAGAGTCAGCCCCGATATTTGATGGCACTCCTAAAATTCTGTTTTTATTATTATCATATTCATTATAATATCGGTAATATGCTGGCCCAGCATATAATTGGATGATTTCTCCAAAGCGTTTACGTAGCAGAATATTTGCAGCTGTATATTTATATCTTGTTCTATAAAAAGTTTTCGGCAAATTTTTGTTGTAAATAGTACTGTTGCCATAGCCAAAAAAGTTGGTTAGTGTTGGCGATTGTATTTCAGCATTTATTACAATATCATTATTTGCAATAACTTGATTAAAAATACCTTCATATTTTGCTTGAAATGCTCCCTTGCTCAATGCAGCCAAAGTGGTAACTTTTTGCATACTTGCATAAGGGGCTTTTCTAAAACCATATTTTTTTATAGTAAATCCTAAACCAAGCAATAATTTATCTTCAGCGTTATACCCAAAATTTAATTGTGGAAAAACAAAAGTATTGTATTGAAACCCTGTCGTTTTATAATCTAACACTGCAACATCGTTACTAAATAAATTTTTAGTATTGCTACTGTTTTCAAGCACATTTTTTTCACTACTCAAATCATAAATAACTTTCTTTACTCTTCCATTTAAGTTAAAAGTATCTACTCCTTTACCTCCAATTATTCTAATTTTAATTTTTGATTGTACATTTTCATCAACTGTAAATTTATCATTACCATTAAGACCAAAAATTACAATTTCTTTTGTTTCATTTTCATCAAACATTCTTTTATAAATTTTGTAGGCTGAATCTGATTTTTTACTAACTCCATAAATTGATAATTCTAATTTGTTGTCAATGTTTTTTAAGTAAAATCTTTCCGCTTCATTGCTGCCAGATATGGTAACTCTTTTGGCCAAAAATTTATAATACTCTAAAGCATTTTTTAATAACACTTTTCTTCGAGCTATTAATTTTTGAACTAAAATAGCACTATCATATTTTTTGATTTCTGGTGGGTATTTTGAAGCTGCATTTTTAATAACATCATCTGTCATGTTTACTATAAAACGCTCAGCAATTGTTTGCCATTCTGTTTTATCTAGCCCATTCATAAAAAACCTATCAAAATCTTTTGCTACAAAATTTAAACCTTTAATATTGGGTATACTACTTTTAAAACCTTGTAGAAAAGGCATTGAAGATTTTGATAAAAACTTCAATAATACCCCATTAGAATTAAAAAAAGCTTGATCTCTATCCTTTGGTACAGGATAATAAAGTTTACCTCTACCTGTATCTTCTACTCCCCAACGCCATTGGTCAGCATGCCTATCAAAATCACCAATGTACATATCTAAAAGTCTTGCATTAAGCACTGCCGGTTGATCTATTATATGATCATTTTGTTCTAAAATTTTATTAAAAATGGTTGATGTACTTTTTGTATCTGTACTATCTTTTGTAGGTTGTCTTTCTTCTAACATACAAACTGTGTTTGCAAAAAGAGGTTCATATTTTCCAAAAGCTGCATCTTTTGGTACAAAATAAAATTGTGGATTTGCTGCTGGCACACCTACTGCTTTTGCAAGTACAGGTACGGCATATGGAGCATAAGGGCTACTAGCAGAAATTACATCACTCACAATAGCTTCGCCAATTGTACCTCTTAAATTTGGTGGTAATGCTTTTGCAGGATCTTTATCAATAGTTCTTAACGTCCATTCCTTACCTTTTCTATCTACCAATTTTAAAGATCTTGTTTGTTTGCCTCCGCCTAAGCTAATAATTTTTAATCCTCCTTTTTCTTTCTTAATATTAAAAACTTTTAATTTTACAGGTTCGTTCCAATCCTTACGATAATTAGAGCCCGAGAAAAAGTTTTTTAATGGTGTTGTTTTTTTGTACTTATCGCTAGCAGATATTATGGCACTATCTTTAAAAATTACTTCTGGTTTTCTTGCGGTATCGCCAGGTTCTACAGGTTTTAAAGCTGGGGTAAAATTTAAAATATTTTCACTATATGCCTGATGTATAGAATCGCCATAAACAGTGTAAAAAGTTGATCGGACATTTTTATTTTTTGAAACTGTAAGAGTCACAAAACCATTATCTGGAGATGCAAACACAGTGTTTCTACTTTTAGAAACTCTGGTAGATTTGCTGCCACTACCACTTACTATGTTTATATAATTTGTATCTTTTATTAATTGTAGCGTATGCTCGTGGCCACTAACAAAAATTGCATTTGGATAGTTTTTTATTATACCTTCTAAACTTAATATCATTTCTTGGTAAAACGGATGTTTTACATCTTGCGCCGTTCCAAACACAGCTCTTGTAAGAGGGTATGATGAGCCTATGAGTGGTAGTGGTATATACAGGTTTTTTTTGTAATCAGTAAGGGGGAAAATATGTTGTTTTAGTGTAAAATAGCCACCATGTTGCCCGTAGCTACGTATTGGGTGATGCATGGCAATTAATACAAATTTGCTTTTATTATTTGCTAGCATTTCATTTAATTGAATAATCAATTCAGCTTTGGTTTTACAATCACAATCAGACTCTACTCCTGGTTTATCATATTGCTGCAACCACCATTGAGAATCAATCATCAATAAAGTAATCTCATCATTTATAATATGCTCCACAGGCCCAGGACAACCGTTACGTGGCAATTGTTTTGCATATTTATTTGGTTGGTAATCCAAATATTGTTGCATACGTAAAATAGATGAATAACCATCTTTAGCTCCGTTAGCCCAATCGTGATTACCAGGAATAAAAAATACATTAACAGGAGCTTTACCAGCAATATTTATTTGTGCATCCAATATGGCTTTGCTCTCTGCATAGTTTCTTTGCACCTCATCAGGAAAACCTTTTTCATATAAATTATCACCTAAATAAATTACTGTGGTATTTTTATTCATAGGCACCATTTTTTGTGCCGCTTGTACTACTAATTGTTTACCATTAGTAAGTTTACCTGCATCTCCAATTAATACAATTGTTGCTTGTATACTATCACTAACTGATTTTTGAGCTTTTATAGTCGAACTAAAAAATATAGCTACAACTATAACATATACAATTTTATTTATCATTTTTTGTTGAGGGATTATTTTTTATTAGTAATAGGGTAGCATATCCTTCTAAGTACACTTCGTTTGATATTATTAAATCACCTGTTGGCGTAAAAGTCATGCCTTCAGGTTGCTTATATATTTTGGGATCTAGTTTTACAACATCTTTTATAGTTTGGTCAGGTTTTACAATTATTAAAAGTTTATTTACTGAACATAAAATAAACAAGTCTTTTGTAATTGGGTTTATAGCAGCTGCTGATGGTTTAATATTTTCTTTCTTTTCACCTAATTTTTCAAAAATTTTTTCAGTTTCTAATTCATTGTAAAAGCTAAATTGGTGGCTGCTATCGGTTAAAAAAAATGAGGTTACTTTAGTTTTCTTATCATCTTCACAGTGCTTACACAACATAATTATTTTATTGGCTGAGGAATCAAAGTATAGAGATTCGAATTCGTTAACTTTTTTTGATGCATTCGGAAAGTCAACTTTATTTACTTCAATTTTATCATCTACAAATCTTAATTCATCTATATCACCGTTGCTAATTAGTACATAAAAAACACTATCTCTTAGTATAATATCTTCAAAGTCTCTTTGTTTATCATACTGCCATTCCTTAATTTTATTAGGGTTATTTAATGGTATTTTAAACATTATACCAGCCTCATCTATAATGGCAAATACACTTGTATCTTTTGCATAGTAAGCAATACCCGAAATTTCATCTAAGGCTTGGGGTAAATTTATTATTTTAGGATCTGCAAAGTTGTACCCATCAACTGATTTTGTTTTATTAGTTTGAGGTTGAGATGTACATTGTGTAAAACACAAGCATATAGCAGCTGTTAAACTAGACAGAGCAGCTTTTTTTAAATTAATCATAAGCAAAGTTAAATATCTGGATTAAAAACCAAAATACATGCCAATAAACTAGCTAATATTATTAGGTATTGCCAAGATTTTATAATAATTCGGGTAAATTCTTACCCTTCACCTTCAATAAAACCCCAAACAGATTTTAATGTTAACAAGGAGCTACCAACTAATTGTGGCTGTAAATAATGGCCAGCTATAGTTTTTTGCCTAAATGCTTCATATACTGTTACTGCACATGCTACCGATATATTTAAAGATTTTATGATGCCTACCTGTGGTATAATAAAATTTCCATCAGCTAAATCAATAATTTCTTTACTTACTCCACTATGTTCATTTCCAAAAACTAAGGCTACTTTTTCAGTTAAATCTAATTCGTATAGCCCAACAGCATCAGTACTTAAATGAGTAGTATATATTTTATTAAATTTTTTTCTGATTGCAGTAAAACACTCATCTGCATTAGTAAACTGATGTATGGTAAGCCATTTATCAGCACTTGAAGAGCTTTTAGTTCCCCATTTTTCGTGCATACCTATTTTAGTATTCAGTACATAAATTTCTTGTATACCCACAGCATCAGCAGTTCTCATTACTGCTGAAATATTATGAGGGTCACTTACATTTTCTAAAACAATAGTTAACCCGGGTTGCCTTTTTGCTAAAACTTCATTTAATCTATCTATTCTTTCATTTGTCATTGCCTGTATACTTTAAGGAGTATCAAAAAATATGGTCAAAATGTCTTTTATATTTTGATAAGTATTTGCCATTGGTATTTTAATATGTTGTGTAGCTATCCATTTTACTTCTTCAATATCTTCTTCTATTTGAGGTATAAGTGTAGTTTTTTTAACTACTGTAAAATAGTACCAATGGCTAATTTTTAAAATTTCTAAC
>JANMAV010000188.1:0-2797 GCA_031360055.1 Ferruginibacter sp. | reverse complement strand
TTTAGAATTCGATTCAAATAATACACCTGAATCATTATTTAATGTATTACTAATATTTGTTTTATTAATAAATTCCTCAGTTTCTATACCAAAACCAATTGTTTTACAATGTTTGTAAGCTTCATTAACAAATAATATTGATGATGGATCTTTTAATAAAATTTGAGATGATTTTTTACCAGATGCAACATATACTGCATCGAAACAAACACTGCTAGTATTAAATAATGAATGTTTAGGAATAAAAATGGAATTGTCATTTGCAACTACTTCTGCCATATTTGGGGCTATCAAATTTGGTATTGCACCCTCTAATTGCATTTTTTTAATAAATTGATTTAAAGATTTTGCATCAACTCCATTAGCTATTAAAATTGCTATTTGTCTTGTTTTAACTACATTTTTGATTGTATTTTGCATACTTAATCTATCAGAAGTTTCTATGCTCATATTAAGTTCTTTGCTTTGATATGCTGCAGGGTTAGCATCAGCAGGGATAGATTGATTAATTAATCCATTTAATTTAAAAGGTTTAATTCCCAGATTCTTCCCAACTTCTTTAGATAAATCTTTATTAATAAAATTTAGCAAGCCTATCATTCTCTCTCTAATGCTAATATTTTGAACTTTAGAAAGTTCAAAACTTAATGCATTTATAATATGTTTTTTTTCGGGTAAACTTTGACTATTGAAAAATAACTTTGCTTGTGAATAATGATCCACGAAACTTTTGCTTCTAGTACGAATTTTAAAACCATCAACACGTTGGTTACTTGTTGTAAAACCCCCTTCTTTTATTGAAGCTTGAAAAGGGCATCCACCAGCTAAACTATTTGGCTCATAACTTACTTTACCTTTACTAATAGATTGCCTCATCATTCCATCTCGTTGGTTATTATGAACGTCATTAATTGACCGATTAATTGGAATTTCATGAAAATTTGGAGAACCCAGTCTACTTAATTGGGTATCAGTATAAGAAAAAAGCCTGCCTTGTAGCAAAGGGTCGTTACTAAAATCAATTCCTGGTACCAAATGGCCTGGGTGAAAAGCAACTTGTTCAGTTTCTGCAAAAAAATTATCCGGATTTTTGTTTAAAGTCATTTTACCGATTATGGTAACTGGTACAATTTCTTCAGGAACTAGTTTTGTTGGATCAAGTAAATCGAAATCAAATTTATACTCATCATCCTCAGGTATAATTTGCAAACCTAATTCCCATTCTGGAAAAGCACCACTATCTATTGCTTCATATAAATCTCTTCTATGAAAATCAGGATCTTTACCTGAAATTCTAGTTGCCTCATCCCAACATACTGAATGTACTCCTAATAAAGGCTTCCAATGAAATTTCACAAAATGAAATTTTCCCTCTGCATTTACCAATTTAAATGTATGCACACCAAAACCTTCCATCATTCTTAAGCTTCTAGGTATGGCTCTATCACTCATTGCCCACATTATCATGTGCATAGATTCGGGCATTAGTGATATAAAATCCCAAAAGGTATCATGTGCAGATGCAGCTTGTGGCATACCATGATCGGGTTCAGGCTTAACTGCATGTACTAAATCTGGAAATTTCATCGCATCTTGAATAAAAAAAACAGGAATATTATTTCCTACTAAATCATAATTTCCTTCTTGTGTATAAAATTTTACTGAAAATCCTCTTACATCTCTTGCCATATCTGATGATCCTGCACTTCCAGCAACAGTTGAAAACCTACAAAATACTGGAGTTTTAATGGTAGTATCGTTAAGAAATTCTGCTTTTGTGTATTTATTCAAATTTTTATATAGTTCAAAATATCCATGAGCTGCCGAACCTCTTGCATGTACAATTCTTTCTGGAATACGTTCATGATCAAAATGAGTTATTTTCTCTCTAAGTATAAAATCTTCTAATAATGTTGCACCCCTTTCTGCATCTTTTAATGAGTTTTGATTGTCATTTATTTTTAATCCTTGGTTAGTTGTAAGAAATTCTCCGTCATTGCTATTTGTATTTTTAGCAAGTTGGATGGTCTTAGTATTATTTTTCAAATTTGATAATATTTTTTTTTTCATGATTTTATATTTAATTCAAAAAAAAGGCTACAGTTTATTGTAGCCACATTTTTTTATATTTTAATGTATACTGTTTTATTATTTTATAGCATCTGTATTTAATTCCGTATCAGCTATAGATGTTAATAATTTATCACATTCTTTTTCCTCACTTAAAGTTTTGAGTAAATGTTTTAATGCAACGGAATGGTTTAAAACTTTTGCAAATGCAGCTAATGTACCATAAGTAGCTATTTCGTAATGTTCAACTTTTTGCGATGCTGCAATTATCCCTGCATCTCTAATTGATCCTGGTTCAGTTTCCTCCATAATACTCTTTCCTTCTTTTAGCAAACCTTCCATAGCATCGCATTTTTTGGCAATAGCCTTTTTTCCTACAGATTGAAAGCAGGCTTCTAAACGTGTAACTTGTTCTACAGTTTGTGTATAATGATTAGAGATAGCCTCTTTTAACTTTGGTGAAGTAGCATTTTTTTGCATTTTTGGTAATGCTTTGGTAAGAGCTTTTTCAGCCCAATAAATATCTTTCAAACTGTCTTCAAATAAATCCTGTAAACTCTTTGCTGCATCTTTTTTTGCAAGCAATTTTGATGTTTTTGTAGCCTTTGAAACTTTTTCTATTTTGAAAGTTTTTAAATAAATAATATTAAAAACTAAACTAATTTAATGCCAAAGTATAAATTGTGGAAAATATTTTTTTAAACATGCTACTCCGGTTCACTGCCAT
>JANMAV010000012.1:0-16327 GCA_031360055.1 Ferruginibacter sp. | reverse complement strand
TGCCCATTGATGCAAGCGATATGATGGTTATTTTAAAAGATAAAAGCAAATGGACATCTGCAAAAACATTTGATGAATTATCCGAAAAAATGGCAAAGGAATTAGAAGCCGTGCCGGGAGTTTCTTTTGGTTTTCAATATCAAGTACAAATGCGTTTTAACGAATTAATGACAGGTGCAAGACAAGATGTAGTGTGTAAAATATTTGGCGAAAACCTTGATACATTGGCTTTGTATGCAGATAAATTAGGCAAAATTGTAAACACCGTTAAAGGCACAAGCGACTTGTATGTGGAAACTGTAACAGGTATGCCGCAGGTAGTTATTAATTACAACCGACCAACCATTGCACAATTTGGATTAAACATTGAAGACTTTAACCGAATTGTAAACACGGCTTTTGCAGGGCAAAGCACAGGCATTATTTATGAAGATGAAAAACGATTTGATTTAGTAGTAAGGTTGGAAGGCGAAAAAAGAAAAGATGTAGCCGATGTACAAAACCTTTTGATACCAACGCCAAGCGGTTCACAAATTCCATTATCGCAATTGGCTAAAGTAGAAATCACAGAAGGTCCAAATCAAATACAAAGAGAAGATGCCAAACGTAGAATTGTTGTTGGCTTTAATGTAAGAGGCAGAGATGTACAAAGCATTGTAAAAGAATTGCAGGAAAAGCTAGGTGCACAAATTAAATTCCCAGCAGGTTATTATCCTACTTATGGCGGTGCTTTTGAAAATTTAAACGCTGCAAAAAGTAGATTGATGATTGCAGTGCCAGTTTCATTATTGCTGATATTTATTTTGTTATTCTTTGCTTTCAATTCTGTAAAGCAAGGCTTGCTAATTTATACAGCCATTCCATTATCTGCCATTGGCGGCATTTTCTTTTTAGCACTTCGGGGTATGCCTTTCAGCATAAGTGCAGGTGTTGGTTTTATTGCACTGTTTGGCGTAGCTGTTTTAAATGGATTGGTATTGATAGCAGAGTTTAACCGAATAAAAAAGAATGGCGAAACCAGTTTAAAAGCCATCGTTTTAGAAGGAACAAAAACAAGATTACGACCTGTTTTAATGACTGCCTTTGTTGCATCATTAGGTTTTTTACCAATGGCATTAAGCAACGGTTCGGGTGCAGAGGTTCAAAAACCTTTGGCGACCGTTGTTATCGGCGGCTTATTAATTGCAACATTCTTAACCCTTTTTGTATTGCCAATTCTATACATCATGTTTGAGAAAAAAAATCCCAAAGATAAAAAATGAGCCCACAGATAGCACAGATTACCACAGATAAAACGAATTAAAAAATCTGCGTAATCTGTAGGATAATAAAAAAAATAAAATTATTATGACAGAAAATGAAATATCATATGCTACACGAGGAGCAATCTTTAAAGTTTATAATGAACTTGGGGCAGGGTTATTTGAAAGTGTGTATGAAACTGCACTTATGTATCAATTACAAAAAGATGGTTTAAACGTAAAAAGTCAAGTGCCAGTACCAGTTTATTATGATGGTATTAAATTAGATATTGGTTTTAGATTAGATATTTTGGTAGAAGACAAAGTTATTATTGAAATAAAATCAGTTGAAGAATTAGCAAAAGTTCATCATAAGCAAATACTAACTTATTTAAAACTTACAAAACTTAAACTTGGATTATTGGTAAATTTTAATTCAGATGAAATTTCAAAATCAATTTTCAGAAAAATAAATACAAATGAACCATTATAAAAATATATCTGTGCTAATCTGTGTCATCTGTGGGCTAAATTCAGTTGCACAGCAAAAAGTTAACATACAGCAATCTATTGAAATTGCTAATACAAACAGCCTAAAAATAAAAAACGAAAAACTAAATAGTGAATACCTAAACCGAATGACCAAAACTGCTTACGATATTCCTAATACCGCTGTTGGTACAGAGTTTGGACAGTTTAACAGTAATGTGTTTGATGTAAAATTAGGCGTATCGCAAAGCATTAAATTTCCTGTTGTGTATAAAAAGCAAAAGCAATTGTTGATAGAAGAAGCCAAGCAAGGGAAATGGAACGAAGCCATACAAAAAAGAGAATTGACCAAACAGGTAACACATGTTTTTTATGAAATGATTTATCTGAAAGAGAAAGAAAAATTATTGCAAAAAACTGATACTATTTATTCAGAATTTTTACGAAAATCAACTTTACGCTTTGATAAAGGCGAAAGCAATGTATTAGAAAAGGCAACAGCCGAAAACCAATTAGGGCAAATAAAAGTACAGTTGGCAGAATTGGAGAACGATTACAAAGCATTGCAAATACATTTTAAATATTTACTCAATAGTGATGTAGAATATTTGCCTACAGCAGATAAATACAAAATTGATTTTGCCGAAATAACAGATACCAGTTTTGTTAATTCCCTGCCGTCTATAAAATTAATAGAACAAGAAAAAAATATCAACATTGCAAAAACAGCCGTTGAGAAAACAAAGAAAAATCCTGAATTAGTTGGTGGTGCTTACTACCAAACTTTCAGAACAAATAGCACACTTCAAAATGGGTATAATGGCTTGTATGGTTCGTTAGGCATTGCCATTCCATTGTTCAATACTTCTATAAAAAATAAAATGAAAGCCTTAGAAGTAAACAATGAAATAGCCGACAACAAAATCATCATTGAAAAACAAAAACTACAAAGCCAATACCAACAGTTACAACAAGAATATAGAAAATACAAAGCAACCGTTGCTTATTACGAAACCGAAGCATTAAAAAATGTAGAGTTGGTTTTAGCAACAGCCAACAAAAAGTTTATTGGTGGCGATATTAATTATTTAGAATGGGTAATGCTCATTAATCAAAACACCGAAATACAAAGTAATTATGTAGAGGCAGTAAGGCAATTAAACAATACGGTTGTGCAACTTAATTCATTTACAAATAAATAAATCCCACAGATTGCACAGATTAGCACAGATAAAATTATTGTTTCAAATCTGAGTAAATCTGCGTAATCTGTGGTACAAAAAACCATGAATTTAAAACAAATATTTATTGAACCTTTTAAAGCTTTGCAAAACAAAACTTTTGCAAAACTATATTTGGCACAAACCATTAGCCTTTTAGGCGATGCTTTTTCGTGGGTTGGATTAGCATTATTGGCATATCAAATAGACAAAGAACGTTCACCAGTAATTCTTGCAACAGCACTTACATTAAGGGTTACGGCTTTCATAATCTTTTCACCATTTGCAGGTGTGGTAGCCGATAAAGTGGATAGAAAAAAGATTTTGTATGTAACCCATTTTATAAGAATGGCAATTATTTGTTGCCTACCGTTTATAAATGCCGAATGGCAGATTTACGGATTGGTATTTTTATTAAATGTGTTCAATGCTTTTTTTACACCAACTTACAGGGCTGTAATTCCGCAGATAATAGAAGGGAAATATTTCCGTGAAACTGTTGGATTATCAACTGCCACTTTTCAATTATTAGGTGTGTTAGGTCCAGCAATGGCAGGTATTGTAGCCGTTTGGTTAGGTGCAAGACAAATATTTTTCTTAGATGGTATTTCATTTATTGCGGCAGCTATTTTAATACTCTCTATTCCAAAAGCCGAATTACAAAAAGGGGTAACAGACGAAGCACTACAACCAAAAAATAATTGGGGCGAAGTAATAAAAGGCATTCGCCTTTTGTTTGGTAATAAAATTTTACGCTTTGCATTAAGCATTGAATTTGTAAGTGCCATTGCAGGTGCAATGATTTTGGTAAATACCATCAGCCATATAAAAAACGGTTTGTTGTTAGATGATAAATATTACGGTTGGCTAATGGCAATTTTTGGTATTGGTGCAGCCATTTCAGCATTTGTTTTGGGCAGTTTAGATAAGTCAAAAACAAGAAGCCTTTCATTGGTTAGTGGTGCAGTTTTATTGGGCATATCAATTTGCTTTGCAAATTATGTTCCCTACACAGCATTACTATTTTTATGGCTGTTGGCAGGTTTGGGGCAAAGCCTTGCCGAAATGCCATCAGAAACTTTAATAGCTGAAAACATTGCATCGGCAGACCAAGGAAAAGTATATGGTTCACACTTTGCATTTTCGCATTTGTGGTGGGCAATCGCTTATCCAATCGCAGGTTTTTTAGGCTCACACTTTTCAAGCAAAGAGTTTTTGTATGGCGGTATCATCACCATTATTTTAAGCATTGTAGCCGTTCTTGTTTTCAAACCTTCACTAAAATTTTCAAATAAATAAAAATTATGACTTACGCAAAAACATTTTTTTCACGACAGTTCCTTTGGGAAATTGTACGTATTCTTACTGTTGGGCTTGCAAGCCTTTTATTTTATTTTGAGATAATCCCTTTGCCTTTACTACTTGCTGCTATGGCATTTGGTTTATACTCATTGGTAAAAACAGCAGCTACAGATTTAATAAAAGAAAGAAAAATTGGAACGGAGATTTTTATTACCATTGCTGTAATCATTTCTGTACTTGGCAAAGAATACCTTGCAGGAGCAGTAGTATTAATGATCATACTTATTGCAGAATATGTAGCAAGTGCAAGTGGAGAAAGAGCTAGAGCTTCTATAAAAGAATTAATAGGCTCTGTACCAAAAATTGCCATTATAAAAAATGATGGTAAAGAAGTAACTGTACAAATTGATGACTTAAAAATTGGAGATGTTATTTTGGTTAGGGCAGGTGAAAAAATTCCTGTAGATGGAAAAGTAATAAGCGGCTCAGGTTCTGTAAACCAGGCACCCATAACGGGTGAAAGTTTTCCTCAAGAAAAAGTGATAGGTAGCGATGCATTTGCCGGAACAATTTTAGAATTGGGTGCACTTGATATTGAAATGACAAAAGCAGGAAAGGATACTGTTTTTTCACGTATCATAACTTTGGTAGAAGAGGCAGAAGCAGAGCAGGCACCTATTGAAAAACTTACAGATAAGGTTGCTTCGTGGCTTATACCTGTGGTATTCATTTTTGTTGGTGCTGTTTATTTTTATACACGTGATATAAAATTGGTCATTGCACTATTAATTTTTACATCGCCTGCAGAATTAGGATTGGCCACACCGCTAGTAACCATTGCTGGCATTGCTCGTGCAGCAAGAGAAGGCATATTAATAAAAGGCGGCAAATTTTTAGAAGAACTTGCAAAGGTTACCACAATTGTATTTGATAAAACAGGTACGTTAACTGTTGGAAGCCCAACAGTTAACAGGGTTGAAGTTATTGATGCAAATTTTACTGAAAACCAATTAGTACAATATGCTGCTGCGGTAGATAGGCGTAGCAGCCATCCTTTGGCAAAAGCAATTTTAAACTTTGCCGAAAAATTAAAACTTACGTATGCTGAGCCAGAAAACTTTGAAGTAGTAAAAGGTCGTGGTGTTGCTGCAAATGTAGAAGGCAAGAAGATTTTATTTGGCAATAAATTGTACATGGAGGAAAGTAAAATACCATTGCTACAAACATCAGAAAATTTAACTGATACAGCCATTTATCTTTCAGTTGATAGTAAATTAGCAGGAATTTTTTATATATCCGATGCTATACGAGAAGGAGCTAAAGAAATGATTGAAGGGCTTAAAAAAAGTGGGGTTAAAAATATTGTTATGCTTACCGGCGATAATCCCGAAACGGCAAAACATGTTTCCCAACAAGTAGGCATTACAGACTTTAGAGCAAATTTATTACCAGAAGATAAAATTACAATAGTAAAAGAGCTGCAAGGCAAAGGTGAAAAAGTTGCAATGGTAGGCGATGGCATTAATGATGCACCAGCATTGGTACAGGCAAACATTGGTATTGCAATGGGCGCCATGGGTACAGAAGCGGCTATGGAAGCGGCAGATATTGTATTGATGCAGGATAATTTAGAAAAAATTGCAAGAGCCCGTGCCATTAGCAAAAGAGCTTTCCGAACTATAAAAGAAAACATTATTGTTGGTGTAGGTGTGGTACATGTAATAGGAATTACACTTGTTTTAATGGGAATACTTGGCCCAGTACAAGCAGCAATAATTCATTTGCTGCCCGATACATTGGTTTTTATAAATTCTATAAAACTTTTAAAAGTAAAAATTAACGATTAATACTTTCCACTATTTCACAATTACTTATTAAACATTTATAAACTACAATGCAAAAAATGAAAAATATTCTAATATCAATTTTAGCAACTACATTTTTATTTGCTTGCAAAAGCAATTCAAAAACAGAACCTATAGCAGCAGAAAAAGCAGCTGCACCCAACGCTGAAAACATTGTAACCCTTACCGAATCACAAATAAAAAATGCAGGTATTGCAACCGCTACAATGCAGGAGCAAAATATTTCATCAACCTTAAAAGTAAATGGTATAATTGATGTGCCTCCACAAAATCTAGTATCCATAAGTGTTCCAAGCGGTGGCTATTTAAAATCTACCAATTTGTTAGAGGGTATGTACATTACTAAAGGTAATATTTTATGTACCATAGAAGATAAGCAATTTATACAAATGCAAGAAGATTATTTATTGGCAAAAGCAAAAATTGGTTATGCAAGAGCGGAGTACAATAGGCAACGAGAATTAAACCAAAGCAAGGCAAGTAGCGATAAAGTATATCAACAAGCACAAGCCGATTACAATTCGTTAAATGTATTATTACAAACCTATGCCGAAAAATTAAAGTTTGCAGGCATCAATCCTAATAGAGTATCTACCAAAAATATTGCAAAGAGTATCAATATTTATTCGCCAATTAACGGCTATGTGGCTAAAGTAAATGTTAATAGCGGAAAATATGTAACCCCTAGCGATGTTTTGTTTGAAATAATAAACCCTTCCGATATACATTTGGCACTCAATATTTTTGAAAAAGATATTAATAAACTATCAATAGGCCAATTGCTAACCGCTTACACAAACGCCAACCCCGATAAAAAATACAACTGTAAAATAATTTTGTTGGGTAAAGATTTTACCGAAAATAGAAGCACAGAAATACATTGCCACTTTATAAATTACGACAAATCTTTGTTGCCAGGCATGTACATGAATGCCGAAATAAATGTAGAAAGTAAGCAAACAAACGCATTACCAGCCGATGCCATTGTAAGTTATGAAAGCAAAAATTTTATTTTTATAGACAATGGCAACAAGCAATACGAAATAACGGAAGTTAACACCGGCAATACTGCTAACGGTTACACACAAATAGTTTCTTCTGGAGATTATAACAACAAAAAAATAGTTGTAAAAGGGGCTTATTCTTTACTTATGAAAATGAAAAATACCGAAGAGTAAAGCATTTTAGTTTCAACTTATCCATACACTATTAAACAATTTATCCAACCATCAAAAAAATGGAAATTCTAATTATTTTTCTACTAATACTGCTTAATGGCATTTTTTCTATGAGTGAAATTGCCCTTGTATCCTCAAGAAAATTTAAATTAGAAAGTGCTGCAAAAAAGGGAAATAAAAATGCAAAATTAGCTTTGCAATTTGCCAACAGCCCAAATACTTTTTTATCAACAGTACAAATTGGCATTACTTTAATTGGCATACTTACAGGTATTTACAGCGGCGAAAAAATTACTGAAGATGTAAAAACTGTAGTAGAAAAAATTCCATTTTTTGTTGATTATGCACAATCCATATCCATAACAATTGTATTGATAGTGCTTACATTTTTATCCATTGTATTTGGAGAATTAGTACCAAAAAGAATTGGGCTTACCTACCCCGAAACCATAGCCATATTGGTTGCAAGGCCAATGAGTATAATATCATTAATAACTAAACCATTTATTTGGTTATTGGCAAAAACAAACGATTTCTTTTTAGCATTATTTGGCGTAAAAGAAAAAAAAGAAGGAAAGGTATCGGAAGAAGAAATAAAATCAATTATACAAGATAGCGCTGAGAATGGTGAAATACAAGAAATTGAACAAAATATTGTAGAAAGGGTTTTTGCCCTTGGCGATAGAAAGGTAAGAGAAATAATGACCCACCGAAGTGATTTAATTTGGTTAGATATTGACGATGATTTAGAAACCGTAAAACAAAAAGCAGCCAAAGAAATACATTCAGTATATGTAGTTGCCGATAAAACCTTAGATAAATTGGTAGGTATATTTTCAGTAAATACAATATTTTCGCTAAAGCTTAACAGCAGTACTTTTTCTTTAAAAAATTATACCATGCCGCCAGTGGTTGTGCATGAAAATACAGCAGTTTACAAAGCGCTCGAAAAATTTAAAGAGGCAAAATTTCATTATGCAGTGGTGGTAGATGAGTATGGTTATTTGCAAGGCTTAGTAGCTATAGACGATGTGGTAGAAGCCCTACTGGGCGATAGCACAGCCTATTACCCTGATGAATATAAAATTACACAAAGAGATAAAAACTCTTGGTTAGCAGATGCTCAAATACCATTTTACATATTTGCCGAATATTTTGGTCTTTCTGAAAATGAAAAGGAAGGAAATTTCAATACATTAGGAGGCTTAATTTTGCAACAAATAAACCATATACCTATAACTAGCGAAAAAATAAAGTGGCAACAATATTTTTTTGAAATCATAGATATGGATGGTTTACGGATAGATAAAGTTTTAATAACTAAAAATCAATAATGCTGTGTTAAGGCAATAAGTGCAACTTTTGCAGTTTTGAAAAGTTAAAAGCACTAATAACTGTAACATTAAAAAATGTAGATGCCAATGGATGTGCCAAACTAGCCTACCAACCTTATAGTGACAGCCTCACCGTAGGGCAATGTGAAAACCACGAAAAATTGACACAATGGGAGAGGTACACCCCTGTTGGTTTTAGATGTGTGGGATCATGTTTATTACCTCAAATACAAAAAAAACGTACCGATTTTGTAGATCCTTTATTTAATACCATTAATTGGAATAGCGTAGCATTAAGGCTTCATGTAGCGGTAAAATTGACCAAGTATTTTTTTTGAATTTTTGATTTTTTTTGAATTTTAGAATAACGATATTTATTAAAACTAAAAACCGTAATACTATGCCATCAAAATTTGAAACAGGGCACGCCAAAACGTAGCCAACTTTGAAGATTTAATTTCCTTTTGTATTTAATATAGTGCAACTTACAATTCAAATAAAGAGGCTCTAAATATTGCAGAATTAGCCAACTTGCAAACAAATGCTAAAGCAAGTTGGCAACCACAATCCCAACGAAACTAAACTTAAAGTAACAACACTTCAAACCAAGTTACACGGTTTAAAAATTTCCAACATCGATTTAATAAACGATCATATAAATTGGAGCAATGCTAGTATAAACCATAACACAACTTTGTACAATCCATTGACAGGCTAATTACAAACAGCATTGGAAGTAAAGAAAGAAAAGATAAAAAAATGTTATTCAAATAAATCGATTCTATTGCCCTTGTTAGTTACCATGTAACTTCCTTTTGCCTCATTATAAACGCCCCAGTTGGGTATCGAAGTTAAAATTAAATGCATCACACATCCCAACAATATTTGTATAGATTAATAATTTTTAATAAATGAGTAAGTATAAGTTGTTTGAAGGGTAAGGTGGTTTCCTGAGCTGAAAAGAACCAATTGCTACAATTAAAAATACATGAAATTACTTTACAAAAGGATTATTTAATGTAGGATGCCAACTAGGGCGAAGAGAAAATTTACAACACTAAAGTTTTCATTTTTGTTAGGTTTTATTGCCTTAAATGTTTACTATTATTTATTTTTATTTGGTAAGTATGATATTGAAGAGATGAATATTTGCACCTTTACTAAGCTTGCCATTTAGTTTGGAGATACCAGCCTATACTGCTTTTACGGTTGAAAATGATTTGTTGTAAAATAGCAAAAACTTTGGATATTTTTAGTGCAATTATTTGGAGTAATCTAAAATGTGTAATCAGCTATTAAGAATATAAGGCGAAAAGGCAATCGGTGTTTAATTGAACTAATAAATAAAAATGTTATGCTTTGAAGCCGGTTCATTTTAAAATTATAATATATTAAAACTATTTTTTTAGAAAACCCTATATGAGTAATATAATACCCAAAATCAAAGTCATGTAGTAAGCCGCTTATCATTTCTGACAAACGGCTTTTTTTTTGTGAATTTTATTATTTATGAGTGCTTTATTTCAACTTCTCCAGTTCTATTATTAACTTTTTTTACTCTTTTATGCCCATCAGCATATTTCCTTTTTACTTTATAACCTTTATAATGTTTGTGGCGATGTGTAGCGTTGTGTACTTTTTGAACAGGAGTAGAAGTTTTTTTAACCTTCACTTCTGTTTGTGCTTGTGCTCCTACTACAATAGCAAAGGAGAGAAACATTAAAACTAATAATTTTTTCATTTTTAAGTTTTTTTAAGTTTACAATAATAATTAGTAAAACAAACGCTATGCCAATTGGCGTTAATATTTTTATGAAATACTGACGGCTAGCAAACATATTATTTTTGCATTATTTATTTTACTATCTATTTCCCATGGCTGAAGAGACATCATAATATGAAAATATTTTTGAATTTTTCGTTAACTTTAAGCTACATTTTTTTGTTATTTGTTTCTAAATTTATTACTAATCTTTATCAAAACTCATCTTGAAAAATAGTAGAATTATTGCCAGAAATACAATCTTAAAAGAAGAAGAACAAAAAGGGATATAATGGTGTAAATGAGAAAGCAAATTGTTATCTCCATCAGCAGCAACACGGCGGCATTTGTATTAGTTTGACTGAATTTTATTTGGTTTTTTGTTGATATCTTCATCAATAGTTTTTCAATTTCCTTTTGTACCTGAATGACATGCATAAAATGCAAGACTAGTTGGAAAAATGCTTACTGAATTTTTAATAAAACTGTACCTGTAAGATAAAATATTTAATTATACTACTATAATTATACAAAACAATGTACTTAATGTAATCTTAAAAACATTTTTACTTTGTTTATTCAGTACAACTTTGTATAAACAAAATGATTTAATAAAAATTGCAGAAATAGACACTTAACTTAATTAAATTGACAAACTAGAATTAAACTATGTACTTTATTTATATTCTCCTAAGAAGTTTTTAAACTATAGATTGTAAAACGTAATTTGTTTTAAAATAAAAAGTATAAGCATTTACTGTGAGAATAATTTAGAGTAAATATTACTATAGCTAATATGAATACAATTCCATTTTCAAAAATAATTGCAGGCACTATGACCTGGGGTGTTTGGGGCAAAAATTATAATACTAGCCAAATGGTTGCTTTAATTAATTGTTGTGTAGATACCGGTATTACTAGTTTTGACCATGCCGATATTTATGGCGATTATACAACAGAAAGCGCCTTTGGTAAAGCATTTAAAGAAAGTAAGTTAGATAGAACTAGCATACAATTTATTTCTAAATGTGGTATTCAAATGTTATCAAAAACCAGAAAAACATTTGTAAAGCATTATCAATATAACAGTGATTATATAATACATAGTGTGGAAACATCACTCAAAAATTTACAATCAGATTATTTAGATTTATTATTGCTACACAGGCCAAGCCCATTAATGAATGTACATGAAATAGCTGAAGCCGTTGATAAACTAACAAGTGCCGGTAAAATATTGAAAATAGGGGTATCAAACTTTTCAGCTGCAGAAACTGATTTGATACTTACAAAAATAAACATTGCTTATAATCAAATTGAGTTTTCTATTACACATTTTGAAGCTATGCTAAACGGAAGTTTGGCACACTTGCAAACTAAAGGTATTGTACCAATGTGTTGGTCACCATTAGGTACAGTTTTTAAAAATGATACAATACAAAGTTCACGTATAAAAGAATTGCTTGTAACACTATCAGTAAAATACAATGTAACAGATTATGTAATATTATTATCGTGGATTATGAAACACCCAGCAGGGATTCTACCAGTTTGTGGTACAGCAGATATTGCACGAATTAAAAATTTAATGAATGCTACAACAGTACTATTAGATTTACAAGATTGGTTTGCTTTGTGGCAAGCAAGCATTGGTGAAGAGGTAGCATAATAATTAAGGTAAACTATGTAAAAAGAATTTAGCAGTCTGCACATACCCCAGTTACTACCATGGCAATATGCTCTTGCTTAAAATTATTGGGTAATACTACATTTGGTACTGTTACATGATCTAAGCATATTGTTTTATTACAATTGCTACAAACAAAATGTACATGGTTATCGTTGTGCTGACCTTGCTCACAATCATCCTTACATAAGGCATATAAAATTGAATTATCTGTTGTAGGTATTTGATGTATAATTCCTTTCTCAACAAATGTTTGAAGTGTTCTATATACTGTAACTCTATCAAAATTAGCATCTGTACTTTTTTCAATATCGGCATGAGCTAAAGCACCGTTAGTAGCTAAAAATAAATCTAAAATTTTTAACCTTCCTTCTGTTACGCTTAAGCTATTTTGCTTTAATATATCTTGTTGAGTTTTCATATTTTTTAAGGGCTAAGTTGGAGAGTTACCAAAACCACTCATAAACCTTGTGTGGTCTACTTTTTCTTTTAATAAGCCTTTAATATCATGCAATAGTTTTTCTATCTCCTCTTCTTTAAGGCCATCATAAATCCCCCTTACTCTTCTATACCTATCTACCAGTGCAAAAAATTGGGTATGTATAAATTGGTTAGCAATATTTTGTGTGCTATCTGGTTTTTGATTATCAATAATATATCCTAACCTAGCCATTTTATACAATGAATCTTTTGGACCAGTTAAAAAATGCCAGCTTTTATTTTCTGCTGGAGCAGTATTACCAACATTGCTAATAGTATAACTTCCATTAGCAGCTTTTATCAAAGCTCCATTAATCATTTTTTGCTCATAAGCTTTAAGCAGGTGCACACTATCTATCTCTGGCAAACAGGTATGAGATAGTATTAAAAAATCATTTTCGTTTTTATTAGCATCATACACCCTACGCATATTTGCATTCATTTTTGGGCAAATACCTTTGCAAGTAGTAAAAAAATATTCTACTACATATACTTTATCATCAGTCTGTTGCTGAGTAATATTTTTACCATCTTGATTGGTAAAACTAAAAGCTGGAACAGCAGGGTTTACAACGGGTAATGATGAAGCATTAAAATCATAATCTTTAAATACAAACCCATAAAAACCAACCAATAAAACTGCAAAAAATACAATGTAGAATATTATTTTTTTAGAAATTTTCATTTTTGAATGACATTTATTTATTTCAAATAAGCCAATGCAAATTTAGTTTATTGTGTGGTAATGTTTTGATAAAAAGTAGTTGAAAAAAATTAAAAGACTTTACCAATAAAACATATTTACTCGAAATAGTGCAAATAAAAAAAGGCTGTCTCTTTAAGTGAGACAGCCCCTTTGAAATTAACATCAATGAATATTAAAACTTAAAGTTTAAAGATGCTTGAAATGTAGTACCCAATTGACTAAATTGAGATCCGTTGTATCCTAAAATTCTATACCGGCCACTAAATTCTAAAAATCCTTCTAGTAAATTTTTTGCAGCTGAATCGTCTAAAACTGATTGACCTTTACTATTTAAAGCAACTAATTTCCATTTTGGCAAAACATTAAATATATTGTTTATAGTAAATGATAAACCAATATTTTTAGTAAAATCGTAGCCAAAATTTACATCAGTAACTACTGCAGGCTTAAAGTATTGTTTAATATTTTCCATATCAGATCCACCGTTATCTAGATCTTGAAACTCAGTACTACCAAATAATGTATTGTTTACATTAACTGAAAGTTTGTTTACATGATAATCTAAACCCAACACTGCTTTATATTCAGGGCGACTTTTTGTTAATAGTGATCTAATTTGAGTACTTAAAATAGTTGCACCTGCATCTTTAATTGGTTTAGGATCATTTGGGCTACCTACAATTTTATTACTTATAGTGTAGTTGCCTGCAAGGTTTATACCCAAAGTGCCTTTGTTTAGTGCTAAGCCTTTATAACTTGCTACTAAATCAAGCCCTTGTGTAACAGTTTTTATACCATTTATAAAAAACTGTACACTTGCTAAATCTGCATTTCCTGCACCTACACTATTTCCTTTTAAAATTCTGCCAAGTTCAGTTGTTGGAGTAGCTAATTTACTATCTTCAGATGTAATTGAAGAGCTATAAACAACTCTATCTCTAATTGCTATACTATAATAATCTACCGTAAAGCTTAAATTTTTTGTGGGGTTTGCACCCAATCCTAATGTAAAGTTTGTAGATTTTTCAGCCTTTAATAAAGGAATACCTAAAGCAAATGCTTGCTTACTTCTATTATTAAACAAGCCAGAAAGTACAATTGTACCACCTGCAAACGATGCTTGAGTTGCTTGTGTATATATTTGGTGTAAAGTAGGTGCTCTAAACCCAGAAGAGATAGAACCTCTTACAACTAACTTATTGCCATTAATTTTATATCGACTAGATACCTTGTACACAAATGCATTTCCAAAGTCGCTATATTTTTCGGCCCTTACTGTACCATTTATTAAAAAATCTTTAGTTACATCCATACTTGCATCAAAGTAAGCACCAAAGTTAAAGCGGCTATTTGATGTAGCATTTTCCTGCCTTATACCTGGGAAAGAATTGGCGCCCCCACCAGAATATGATGCAGTATCTCCGGCAATAATTTTAAAAGTTTCTTGTCTTATTTCCGAACCAAAACCTACACTAATATTTTCTTTAACTGATTTTGTTACGTCATAATTTCCAATAATGTTAGAGAAATTATAACCTCCAGGTTTAAAACTAGTTGGGCTTGCTGAACCAATTGAAAAATTTAAAGTATTATTTACAGAGTATAATTGTTGGTTGCCACCTAAGGTAAGGCTTACATCATGTTTCCAACCATTGTTTTCATTTTTAAAACCTACAGTAGCATTATAATCTTTTAAATCTCCTTCAAAGGTTGGTTGGTATCCTATGTATGTTGTGCCTGATGGGTGTAATAGTCCTAAATCTTTTTTCCAATAGGGCACTCTATAGTTTGCATTGCTTATTGCTTTTTTTGCTACAAATGCTGCATTGCTGTAAAATTGCCCATTTTCACCCAAATTTACTCCTAAGTTATAATCAAATTTTGCGGCAGTAATTTCTCCTGTACCATTAATATTATTACCTGTAGGATATATTTTTAAATAGTCTATAATTTCTTTATTTATTGGGGCAGTTAATGGTTGAGACGGATCGCCAAATGTTGCAATTTCTGTAGTAACATCTATAAGGCCAGAACGAACTGCATTATTTTGTTGATTAAATTCTACTGTGTAATTAATAAAACCTTTTTTAGCAAAGTTTGCACCACTGTTAAAAGATAAGCCATAATTGCCACCATCACCTTTACTAGTTACACCTGAGTTTAAGGTTAAAGAACTATATTCAAATTTATCTTTTAAAATTACATTCATTACTCCTGCAATAGCATCTGAACCATACTGTGCAGATGCACCATCTCTTAAAATTTCTACTCTTTTTATAGCATCTTGTGGTATGGCAGAAATATCAGCACCCGTTTCCCCTCTACCCGGCGAAAACTGAACGTATAATAACGAACTTAAATTTTTTCTTTTACCATTTATTAAAACTAAGGTTCTACTTGGCCCTAAATTCCTAATTTCATAAGGATCAAGTAGTGTAGTGGCATCATTTACAGGTGTATTTACTGTGTTAAATGAGGGTACTCTATATTGTAGGGCTTTATCAAACGAAATTTGACCAGTTGTTTTTAAGGTTTTAATATCTATATTGTCTACAGGCAAAGGGGAGTTGCCTGTAGATCGTGGTAGTGAACGAGTACCTACAACCACAATTTCTTCAGCATTATCATCTTGTAAGGTTAATGAAATATCAATTATTTTATCATCTTTATCTGCAAGTTTTACAGTTTCAAATACAGTTTTGTAACTGATTGCAGAAAAACTTAATTCAAATTTTCCAGGAGATAAATTTAAAAAGTATTTTCCATCAGCATTAGTAGTAGTACCTTTTCCAGCCTTACTTATAGTTACACTTACACCAACTAAAGGTTTTCCGTTTTCAGTAACTGTTCCAGAAATTTTCTGTGCAAATAAGTTTGCTTTCATCAACAAAATTGTAGCCAATGCTACAATAATTTTTAAATTTTTTATCATAAAGTTTGTTTAAGGTTAAGTACAATCGCTTTAAAGTTAATAAAATGTTAACACAACAACTAATTATAAATGAATAATTTAAGTTTATTGAGTCATTATTTTTTTGCATACGTTTGCGAAAACGTTTGCTG
>JANMAV010000076.1:0-3182 GCA_031360055.1 Ferruginibacter sp. | reverse complement strand
GTGAGTTTTGGTGTGCCTCCCATTTCTTGTAATGTTTTAAAATGTCCGTTAATAGAAACTGCATCGTCAGGTTTCAAGTTTGATAAGTCATAGTCTTCAGTAAATATAGTATATTGTACATATCCTCTATTTCTGTTTTGTTGCGATGTGGTATTCCATTCATTAACTCCAGCTTGATTTCTACCTTCAAGGCCATCTCTGATATCAAGTGTTACTCTTAAAAAGCCTTTTTTTATTTGATTTGATTCATAAACAAATGTTTTGGATTTATCTATCACAACTGGGTCGTCATCATCTACACCTGCCATCCAACTACTTGGGCTGCAGCCAACATTCCAAATTGTATTATCACCAATTTTTACCTCTTTGTTATTTTCATCTATGTAGTAGGCGTACAATGTTATTTTACCACAAATATCTTCGCCCCATGCTTCAATATCTTTTGTTGGTGTAATGTTGCCAACTGCAAACTTAATATTTGTTTTACCAGGAGGCGGTATTACATCACAACTGCGTTGGTTAAACTCAGTTGTAGTAAGCACACTAGCAATTTGCCCATCTTTTACAAAACGTAAAGTGTAGCCAATAGGTTGTGCTGCACTTGCTGCTGTCCACTGTTTTTCTGTTACAAATCTTAAGAAATCAACCAAATTAGTAGCAACTCCATTAGCACCATTCACAAAAGATTTTATGGTTGTGTTTCTATGTACATTATTAAAACCAGCATTGTTTAATGTGTTAACTGCAACACTTGGGTTTACATTAAATGCCGCTTGCAAGTATAAGTTTAGGCTGTCTATATCTGCTGTAGATTCAAACAAAAAAGTACCCATTCTACCATATTTCACACTTGATATTACTAGTGCTTCGTTACTAACTTTTGAAATGTCTTTAACCAATTCCCAGGTAGGTATATCTAATGTAGCTGTGTACCAAATTTCATAAAATTGTACAATATAATTTGTTTTGGTACTATTGGATGACGCTACCAAACCTATGTTTGATGTTAAACTTGCTGGGGTTACTGTAATGCCTGCCGATAAATTTGCATACACCTGGTTATTAGAAAATACTTCTGAATAAGAAAATCCACCTTCACCTGTTTGCTCTAATGTTATACCTTGATTTTTAACCCGATTGATGGCTTCATTAAATTTACCTCTGCCAAAAAAACCGTCGCTGCCAATGGTAGCTGTAAGCGGTTGCTCAGCACCTGCATTTAAATCTATTGATACCGGATAAATATTTCTATCTGCCGTACTTATAGTATTCAAGTTACCATAGCCACCATTTAAAATAGTATTGCCATCTAAAATATTACCAACCCACATAATTTCTTCCATTGGTGATAGTAAATTATTATCTGAATAGCCTGCTTCCATTCTTATTTTTTTTGTGCTGCAAATAGTTTTTGATCCATCAGCAGCTACAGTAGTGGCGTTGGTTTCATTGCCTAAATCGTTTTGTTTGTTTCCTTCTAAAGGCAAGACTTTTACAATTTTTTTGGTGGTTTTTCTATCGGCACTTGTAATGGTTAAGTTAGTAGCACCAAAAGTTTCAGCTGGTTTTGTTGAAGCCGATTTTTTTGTGTTGGCTATCATAAAACTTTTTTGAAGTGGATCGGCACTTTTATAAATTGCTGCTGCCTTTAATTTACTGGTAGTATTTAGTTGTGCAGTTACAATTGATAGTTTTTTTAAATTTATGGCTTTAAGTTTTGAAATTTCTTGTGCATACACATTTGATGCAAAAAGCAATGTAATTAGTGGGATGATTTTTTTCATGATTTTATTTTTTAATTATTAATTGATTGTTACTTACTTATTATCTCATCATACAGCTAATGTTAGCTATTGGTGTAAATGATACTGCTTTATAATTTTTATCCATAACCAGCCTCATACCATAATTAAGCACTACGTTACGGCCAATACGCCAATCGCCACCAAAATTTACGGTATAGGGGTGCACTACATCCCACATTACGGTGCTGGTTACAATGCTTTGGCCATTGGGTGTTTTAAATACATCGTTAACCGCTGCCACTGGGGTTTTTAAAGATTTTCCTTCGTAAATAACTTCTGCAAAAAAGTTAAATACCGGGCCACCATACCTAAAATTTAAGCCTAGCGTAAATAGTCTGTTTGCTGCAATTGTTGTATCAGGTTTAATTTCTGCGGTGGAGTCATTTCTTAATTCAAATGTTACTTGCTCTTCATAAAATGATGATCTTATAAGGCCAGAAATTAATCCTCGTTTGCCAATACCTTTTCCAAAATTTATCCAAGCTCCATTACCAGTGTTTCTATTAATTCTTAATTTTTTAAAGCTGCCAGCGCTATCTGTTGCATAACTATAAATTTTACCATAGGCAACATCTATAAAATTGGCATTCCAATTATCTGCAATAAATTGTTTGGCTTTTTGTTGTATAGCATCATTTTTTCGACTGTAAAAACTGGCTCTTAACTCATCGTTTTGGCGTAGCTCATCTCTTGTTTTTTGAAGGTCAGACGGCTTGGTTAGACTATCCAATTTTTTCAATAATTCAGTTTCGTTTTTTTTAAGTTGTACCAACTCTTCATTAAACGTTTGTTGTATTTCGTCGTAAACACCTATAATTCGTAGAGGATCTTTTTTGGTAAACAAATTCATTTTAAATGCACCACCTAATCGCCTATCATTTATATCGTTTGTTACGCTTCCAATTGATATGTCTAACGATGCCAACATGCGTTGAAAATTACTGGCTTGTTGATATTTTTCAATACTTTTTTTGTTGTAAAATATTTCCCAAATGGGTTGACCTTGTACAGCTATGTTTGGGTTTACTCTCCAGTTTTTAAAACTCCAGTCAACTTTAAAATCTTTAATATTGCTGCTACGGGCCACTTGGTTAGGTGCAGCACCCAGCAAGTCAAATAGGGGAGAAGCAGGTATAGCAAACTCTTTAGGCACAAGCTTTTCAGCATCTTTTGTTTCTTTAGCTGTTTGTGCAATTGTGTACATACTTACTGTACACAATAATAAAAATACTAGCAGAAAGGTTTTGGTTTTTTTCATTTCTAAAACTTTATAAGTACAGAATGTGTTGTTTTGAAATGTAAAATTAGAAGCATAAAAAAACCCTACAATAGCTAATTGTAGGGAGTGAATTTGTTGTAAATAATTTAAAAGCTAAG
>JANMAV010000068.1:0-7196 GCA_031360055.1 Ferruginibacter sp. | reverse complement strand
ATATTATCAAAATAAAATTCCTGCTTTATCTAAGGTCAAATTTATTGAACATGCAGATTCTTTATCTATCGATAAAACTTTTAAAGTTTATGTAATAAGTTTTTTTGTAATGAATGCTTTAACCGGTATTGCTTTTTTAATACCTTCTTTATCTCAAATAATTTTTAGTATTGGTAATCTTAAATGGTTTTTATTTTTACTATTTGGTTTTCAAAGTATTTTAAAAAATAGAAAACGCAAAGAGTTTTATATTTTTTGTGCTTTAGAATTTGCAATGGGTTTTTATAGTTATTTTTCTGAATTTAAAACAATATTATTTTTTATAGTTTTTTTGTTATTGTGCATGATAACCACAGTTAGATTTAATAAATTGGTATTATTTTTTGGTGCAATTATAATAATGTTTTTTGCAGGTGTTTTTTGGACAAGTGTTAAAGGTGAATATAGAACATTCCTTAATAAGGGATCACAAACCCAATCAGTACAAGTAGAACAAAGTGAGGCTCTAAATAAATTACTTGAATTATCTGACAAGCAAAACACTATAACATTTAATAGTGCTATTGAAGATTTTTTAGATAGGCTGCAATACACTTACCATTTAGCAAAAGCTATGGATAGAGTGCCAAGTGTAATACCTTATCAAAATGGTACAAATTGGGGCAATACCTTAGTTTTTGTACTTACTCCCCGTATTATAAATCCTAATAAAGGTGTGTATGATGCCTCAGTAAAGGCCTCAAAATATAGTGGCATACAATATTCTGGCATTAAGAGAGGTGTATCTGTAAGCCTTGGTTATTTTGCTGATGGATATATTGATTTTGGCTTTGTTGGTATGTTTATACCTCTATTAATTTTAGGATTTATATATGGTAAAAGCTATTTCTATTTTATAAAAAAAGGTTCAAATAATTTTGTATTTAATTATTCAATAGTAGGTGCTATGTTTATGGAGCTTTTTTCTTTTGAGAGTGATAATATATTTGTATTGGGAAGGTTATATGTAAACATTATAGTGTTTTTGTTACTTAATAAATTTGTATTTCCTACATTAATAAAATACCTAAAAATTGATAAGCAAAATTTATCCAATTGATTATATTCATATCAATACCATGGTTTTTGCCTGCTTTTAATGCAGGTGGCCCTATTCAGTCAATTGCTAATTTAGTACACTCTTATAATATAAACATTGAATATAAAATCTTTTGTAGCAATAAAGATTTACATAATGAGAAATTAAATATTGAAAAAACAAATGAGTGGGTAAGTTATAACTCTTATACACAAGTTTTTTATTGTAGCCATATTTTTGCTGGTAAAACTTTGCTCAATCAAATTGATTTAATAAAGCCTCAAGTCATTTATATTAACGGCTTGTTTTCATTTAATTATAACATAATTCCTTTAATGTATAGGAATAAATGTAAAACAATATTAGCAGTAAGAGGTATGCTACATAATGGTGCGTTAGGCGAAAAATCATTAAAAAAAAATATTTTTCTAAAAATCTTCAAAGCCTTACATCTACAAAAACAACTTACTTTTCATGCCACAGATGCACAAGAAACCAAGTACATTAAAGCAATATTTACAGAACACATAAAAGTAGTTGAGGCTAATAATTTTGCAAAACATATAGTGGCAACAACTACAATGTATAAAGAGGCAAATTTTCTTAGTATGATAAGCATTGCATTAATTAGCCCAATGAAAAATCATTTATTAGTTTTACAAGCTTTAGAAGTTTGCACACAATACATAAATTATACTATATATGGTCCAATTAAAGATGATAGTTATTGGCAACTTTGTGAACAACAAATTAAAATATTGCCCAAAAATATTAAAGTTTTGTATGGTGGAATATTAAAACCTAATGAAGTAGAAAAAATGTTGCAGGTTAATCAAATTTTTATACTACCAAGTAAAAGTGAAAACTTTGGCCATGCAATAATAGAAGCACTACTAAGTGGCAAACCCGTAATTACTAGCCCAAATACTCCTTGGGTAAATTTGTTAGAAAATAAAGCTGGTATTAATTCCAAATTAGATTTGGAAACTATTGCTAGTGCAATACAATTTTTTGCAACACAACAAAATGATGAATATATAAATTTTTGCAAAGGTGCATTGCAATATGCATTAGATAATAATCATATTTCTGATACAAAAAAACAGTATGATTTCCTTTTTAAAGGTAATGATTAAATTTTCACCTTCATATAAATCATTTTTAGTATTTGTAGCAAAGTTTTTATTGCTGTATACAATATTATATTATGGATGTATGTTTTTAATAGGTGCTTCAGTACCTGGTGGAGTTTATAGTCGGTTTGTAGAAAAATATTTTGATATAGCAGCTTTTGTTAGATTTTCATTAATTAACAGTGCCCAATTTGTACTTGGTATTTTTAGTGTAAATACAATTAAAGTTGGTGAAACTGTAATTAGGCAAGTTAATGGCAATGGTATAAGAATTGTTTTTGCTTGTTTAGGCTTTGCTGTTATGTGTTTTTGGGCTGCTTATGTGTTTGCAAATACTATAAAATTATCTCGAAAGTTAAAATGGCTTGTAGTAGGATTACTAATTATATTTTGCATAAATGTTGGTAGAATATGTTTGGTATTAGTTTCTGTTAATACACAATGGCCATCAATTGGTATTATTGACCATCATACCTGGTTTAATATTACTGCTTATTTGGCCATATTTATATTAATTTTCTTTTTTGAAAAATCAAATCAAACTCCAAAAATCAGTGGTTAATTTAGCAAATTATGATAATAGCTGGTATAAGCCTGGCAACCCATTTAAAAGGTTTATTTGGTATTATGTAAATGTTATTTTTTTTAAATCAAGCTTATTTCCATTTTACAGGTTTAAAATTTTTTTGTTGAAATTGTTTGGAGCTGCAGTTGGAGAAGGAGTTTTAATAAAGCCCAATGTAAATATAAAATACCCATGGTTGCTTACTATTGGCAATAATGTTTGGGTTGGAGAAAACGTATGGATAGATAATTTAGCTAAAGTTTCTATAGGAAATAACGTTTGTATTTCTCAAGGTGTTTTATTGCTTTGTGGCAATCATAATTATAGCTCACCAACGTTTAATTTAATAGTGAAACCAATAATAATTGAAGAAGGAGTATGGCTTACAGCAAAGTGTATAGTTACAGGAAACGCAGTTTGCGCTAAAAATTCTGTATTTGGCATAGGTACAGTAATTAATTTTATAAGTGAACCAAATGCTATTTATAATGGTAACCCAGCAATTAAAATTAAAGAAAGGAAAATTTATTTTAATTAAGATAGTATGATGTGAATAATTTAATGAGGTGTAATAAAGAACTAAGCGGTTTAAAAAATGTATTTTTACTTTTTTTTAAGTATTTCCACTATAATACATAATAAAGTTCTCAATATTAAGTTTATATAACTATAACTACAACTTGCAAATAGTTTGCATTAGGTTAGTTAAGTTAGTCTTAAATCTTAATATTCCATTTACAATGAAAGTATCTATAATAACCGTAACATATAACTCTCAAAAATACTTGAGTCATTGTTTTGCATCTGTACAGAGTCAAACATATAAAAATATTGAACATATCGTTGTAGATGGTAACTCAAGTGATGACACTATATCTATAATAAAAAATCATTTATCAGCCAACACAAAATGGATTTCTGAGCCAGATAATGGTATGTATGATGCTATAAACAAAGGTATGAGTATGGCCACAGGCGATATTGTTGGCATTTTAAATAGCGATGATATGTTGGTGGGTGATGATGTTATTGAAAAAATTGTACAAACATTTATAAAAGAAAAAGTAGATTCAGTTTATGGTAATTTGGTATACGTAGATCAAGAAGTTACAGACAGAGTTTTTAGAGTTTGGAAAGGAAAAAAATATGATAGAAATTTATTTGAAATGGGTTGGATGCCAGGACACCCTACATTTTATATAAAAAGAGATTTAATAAGCCAATTTGGTGGCTATGAAAACCATTATTTTACTGCAGCTGATTATGAATTTATGGCTAGATATTTATATAAAAATAAAGTATCAAGCTTTTATTTGAATAAATTAATTGTTAAGATGAGAAGAGGTGGGGCAAGTAATAAAAATTTAAATGATAGAATAAGAGCAAATAGAAGAGATTATTTAGCTATGAAAGTTAATTGTATACCTATGCCTTTTTTAACATCTATTTTGAAGCCAATTATAAAAATGCATCAATATAATATTAAAACCAACTTGGGTATTTTTTAATGTTTTCATTTTTTAATAAAAAAATAAGTACAACTTCAAACTATTTACCAGTAGTTACAGATATACATTCTCATATATTACCAGGCATTGATGATGGATCTCCTGACATCGAAACCTCTATACAACTAATTAAAGGTTTAATTGATTTAGGTATAACGCATAGCATTGCAACCCCACATATTTTTGCTGATGTATATAAAAATACAAGTGAAACTATTTTATCTGCCCTAAAACTTTTACAAAAAGCCATTGTACATCATAACTTGCCTTTTACTGTAAAGGCTGCTGCAGAGTATATGATGGATGATTATTTTTTAGAGCTATTAGAAAATCAAACACCTTTACTAACCTTAAATAAAAATTATATTCTCACAGAATTTTCTCATAGAGAAAAACCATTTAGTGAAGAGCAATTTGCTTTTGCTATTCTTACTGAAAATTATAAACCTATATTAGCACACCCTGAACGCTATCCATATTACCAACATGATTACAATTATTATCATAGATTGGCCGAACTAGGTTTTATACTTCAAATAAATTTATTATCACTTACTGGTTATTATGGAAAACTTGCTGCCAAAGCTGCCCATTATATTTTAAAAAATAATTTGGCAACACTTACAGGCACTGATTTACACCACTCACGCCATTTAGAGGCATTGCAAAATCCCACCAATAAAATGATTTTTACTGATACATTTTCAAGCAAAAAAATAGAAAATGATAAAATGTTTAATTTTTAAATAGAAATATAAGAAAAATATTAGGCAAAAAAAATACACAATTCTTTTTTGAATTGTGCATTTGTAGATAGAAAAACTATGTATTTATAATAAATATTAGTTAAACCATTTTCTCATAGAAACCATGGTACGTTGGTGTTTACGGGCATTCCATAAATCTACAGAGCCAAATTGACGATGATTTTCAACATCTTTAATGTGGGCTGTTGCAAGCGTTTCGTTTGTTAGGTTTGTAAGTTCTTTCATCTGTTCTTTGTTTAAGGCGTTTACATTGCCTACTGTGTCATTTTTCATATTTCTGTGTTTTATTTCAATTTTTGATACGACAATACACTGTTTACTTAAAAACAATTTTTAAAATGTATTGTAGTTTTTTAACCTGTAGGGTTGCTGCTTTGCAGCTTAATTTGGAGCAAAAGGGAGTTGTAAAAACTAATATCTAGCGGCCGTAGAACGAATTTGCGCCGCAAAGATACACAGCTATTTGTTGCTGGTAAAATTTATTAAAACTATTATGTTTTTATTAACTAAATGTTGCAACATCAATTATTTTGTTGCATTTTTTTAATATCATTTTTTCACATTTGTAATGATGATGTATGATAAATTATTGAAAGGCTGGGGGGGTGGCCACTATAGTGTATAGGGCATGGTATTACTAAATACATCAGCAACAAATGTAATGTATTAGTATCCTATACAAAGCCCCAAAACTTTAACATTTGTAAGTTTGTAAAAAAATAGTATGTACTCAGTAGAAGAGGCAAGTGCTGCAAGGCAAAAATTTTGGACAACTTTTGGAAAATATATGCAGCCAGTACCTAATGCAGATGCTAAAAAAATTAATTGGGTTAATTATAAAACTGGAATAAAAGGTATTTTCTTTAAAATGAATGCTAATAGTAATTTTGCAAGTATTGCAATTGAATTTAGTAGTAAAAATTCCGTGTTGCAACATCAATACTTTCAAATATTCACTACCTTTACGAAACAATTTTCGGAAATTGTAGGAATAGATTGGGTATATAATGAATTTGGTTTTGATGAAAATGTAAACTCAATTAGTACCGTAAGTTTGCAACTTAAAAAAGTAAATGTTTTTAAAGAGAGTGATTGGCCCACTATTATAACATTTTTTAAAACAAACTTAATAGCATTAGATACTTTTTGGGTTGAATATAAATTTGCTTTTGAATAATTAAAAAATAAATATATGATAAAACAATTTTTAACTGCTGCAACTTTACTTATTTCTATAATTAGTTGTAATAGTAGCGAAACAAATGCTGACAAAATAATGCAAGCTAATGATAGTGTTACTGTAGCAAAAACTATGGCAATAAAATTTGAAAATGTAGATTACACTGACAATGGTGTAACTTTAAAAGGATTTGTAGCTTACCCAGAAGATAGCACAACTACAAAACCTGCTGTACTTATCGTACCTGAGTGGTGGGGTATTAGTGATTATACCAGAGGTAGAGCTAAGCAACTTGCTGAGCTTGGCTATGTAGCTTTAGCTGTTGATTTTTATGGTAATGGTAAAACTGCTGATAACCCAACCGATGCTCAAAACTTAGCCACTCCATTTTATGCTCCAAATAATACTATTGGACAAAAAAGATTTGAAGCTGCCCTTGCTAAAATAAAAACTATAAAAGGGGTAGATACAACCAAAATTGCAGCTATTGGGTATTGCTTTGGAGGTGCCATGGTAATAAATATGGCTAGGTTAGGTGAGCCTTTAAAGGGTGTAGTTTCTTTTCATGGTAATTTATTAGCTAATAAACTGGATAAGAGTAAATTAAAAGCTGATATGTTAATTTGTAGTGGTGATGCTGATCCATTTGTACCAGCACTTGAGGTAACTACTTTTAAAAAACAAATGGATAGTGTTGGTGCATCTTACAAATTTATTGGTTATCCTAATGCAACGCATGCATTTACAAACCCAGCAGCTACCGCAATAGGTGCAAAGTTTAAAATCCCAATATCTTACAACGCAGCCGCTGATACAGCTTCGTTTAAAGAAATGATTAAATTTTTTGATAAAATATTCAAATAATAATTATTGCTCATAAAAAAAGCCCCGTTTTTTAACGGGGCTTTTTTTATAAAATTTTTTTAGTAAAAGTTGCTCTTGCTGAAACATCTTCAGGTCCTAAC
>JANMAV010000037.1:0-12365 GCA_031360055.1 Ferruginibacter sp. | reverse complement strand
TTCTATTGCTAAATTACAAAAGCTTAGCAAAATAAAAAAGTATTTTTTTTATTTATCAATTAAATAATATTAATTTCTTTAACTCAAAAAGTTATTTAAGATGTTGAAAAACAATGTTATATTGCTATTAATATAGGAATTTATTATTCATTTTATTTATTTAAAAAATAATTTTGTTAAAAATATTTGGTTTATAATGTAAACTACTTTACGTTTGTTAAAAATTAGATTGCAATGAAATATTTCATCTTTTGTATGCTCACATTTGTCAGTTTTAAAACAAATGCACAAGTAACTATACAAGGTAAATTAACAGATAACAAAAACAAACCATTAAAGGGAGCTAGTATAACCTTAGTTGATTCATATGATGGCACTACTACAGATTCATTAGGTAATTTTAGCTTTGTTACAGCCGAAGAAGGAGAAAAAGTGCTAAGTGTCACAATGTCAGGCTATTCTAATTATATAAGTAAAATTAACATTGGCAAAACTAACATTAGCCAAAACATATCAATAAAAGAATTAATAACTGAGCTCAATGCTGTTTCAGTTAGTTCTGGCTCTTTTGAGGCTAGCGACAAAAAAAAGGGCACAGTGCTTACCTCTTTAGATATTGTTACTACAGCAGGCGGCAATGGCGACATTACGGGTGCTTTAAAGAGTTTACCCGGTACACAACAAAATGGCGAAGCTGAAGGGTTATTTGTGAGGGGAGGCTCGGCTACTGAAAGTAAAATTTTTATAGATGGTAGTTTAGTAAATAATTTTTTTTACAGCAGTTTACCCGGCATAGCTACAAGAGGCAGGTTTAACCCATTTTTATTTAAGGGTACTGTGTTTAGTACAGGCGGTTATTCTGCACTATACGGGCAAGCATTATCCTCAGCTTTAATTTTAGAAAGTGCAGATTTACCAGATCGTACTGAAGGAAATGTTTCTATATCAGTAATTGGGGTAGGGGCAGGCATACAAAAATTGGCAAAAAATAAAAAGGCATCATTTGGTATTACAGGTTCATTTACTGATTTAAGTTTAGCCTTTACCGTTATAAAACAAAAGGTTGATTTTTTTAACACCCCAAAATACCAAGAGCTTGATGTTAACTTTCGTATAAAAACTAAAAGCGGTGGCTTTATAAAATATTATGGCTACGCAAGCCACAATCATACTGGGCTTCGCAATCAAGATATTGATTCTTTAACGCTAAAAAATGCTTTTGACATTAAGAATGTAAATACTTTTCAAAACATAAGTTATAAAGAAAGTATTGGTAATGGATATAAAATAAATACCGTACTTAGTTTTAGTACAAATAAAGATAATATTGATAATGAACTGCAAAATGCTAGCCATGAAAAACAACAATTTTTTACACCACAAGGGTATTCATTTAAAAACTTTAGTTTGCAAAATAATGCTACCTATGCACAAGCAAGAGTTGTAGTAGAAAAAAAGTTAAGTGGTATAAATACACTACGTTTTGGTACGGAATATTTTTTTAGTAGCGAAAAAACCAGCTATGCTTTATTTGATGGCAATAAATATACTGATGTTGTGAAAGATAACCTGAATGCAGCTTTTGGCGAAACCGATATTTATTTAAGTAAAGATATTGCCTTAAAAACGGGTGTACGTTTGGAGCATTCAACATTAATGGATAGGCTTAACATTGCCCCACGAGCATCAATAGCTTACAAGCTGCCAAGCAAAGGCACATTGTTTTTTGATTATGGTATTTTTTACCAAAACCCCGAGCGTAAATATTTACCAGCCATAAGCAACAATTTAAAATATGCCCAAGCCACACACTATATTTTAAAGTACCAAAAACAAAATAGTTTACAAACATTTCGTACAGAAACTTTTTACAAAAAGTATAATAATTTATTTAAAACAAGTGCTGATAATAATGGAAGAGCAGTAGCTGCAAATAATGCTGGTGATGGCTATGCAAAAGGAATAGAACTATTTTGGAGAGATAAAAAAACGGTTAAAAATTTAGATTATTGGATATCATATTCATACTTAGATACTAAGCGTAATTTTTTAAATTATCCTACAAGTATTACCCCAAGCTTTGCAGCAACTCACAACGCATCGTTAGTTACCAAAAAGTTTGTTACCAAATGGAAAACTGGTTTTAATGCCAGCTACAATTTTGCAACAGGTAGGCCTTATTACAATTTGGCTTATGATAATGCTCAAGGAAAAACTGTTGTAAAAAACCAAGGAAGAACTATTAATTACAACAGCCTAGGATTTAGCCTTAATTATTTACCAAAGCTTGGCCGTACAAATGCTAAAAGCTTTATTGTATATGTGCTATCCGTAACCAATGTGCTTGGCCAAAACCAAATATATGGGTATAACTATTCTCAACTAAACGATAATAAAATTGCCGTAATACCACCTGCAAAACGATTTGTATATATAGGCTGTTTTATAAGTTTTGGTATAGATAGAACACAAGATGCTATTAATAATAATTTGTAGGGAGGTTCCGCCGAAGGCTACGATGGACGACGGACTACGGTTGATAGACAATGGAAGTTGATATTCACTATTCACATTTCACATTTCACCTCTTCACCGCAGAGAAATGAGAAAAAAGAGTTTACGCTGAGGCAAAATCCCAATTCCAAATACCTAATTCCAAATTCCAATTTTATACACTCACCAACCAAAAACCACACTACTATGCAACACACACCTACCGACAAAGACCCAATACTTTGGGAAATAGCACAAAAAAGAGCAGGCTTTAAAAAGAGCTTTGCCATTTATGTATTTGTAAACATTTTTTTATGGGCTATTTGGTTTTTTACCAAAAGCAGCAGCAACTATGTTGAAACCAAGGGCTACAATATTCCATGGCCTATTTGGCCTACGCTTGGCTGTGGTATTGCTATTGCATTACAATATGTTGGGGCTTATATTTCGCCAAAATCATTATCAGCCGAGAGAGAATATGATAAATTAAAAGGGAAAGAATAAGGCAGGGACGACGGACGATAGACGATAGACGACACACCGTTGATATTGACCATTGACCATTCACATTTTTACTATTCACATTTTCACCGCAAAGAATATGAGAATAAAGAGTTTACGCAGAGGGTAAAACCAAATTAAAAAAAACTAATTCCTAATTTCAATTTTAAATATTCACCATTCACCATTCACAACAACACCAACATGAAAAAAATAACCTTAATTGCCATTGCAACTTTATTAACCGTTGCTACCTTTGCTCAATCCGAAAAGTACACAGCTGCTATGAAAAAAAACATTGCATTAATGGATTCAGCATTTAGTAAAGCAGACAATTTTATAGCCCTTGCTAACAATTTTGAAAGGATAGGAGTTGCTGAAAAAAACCAATGGTTGCCATACTATTATGCAGCACTATGCAAAGTAAATTATGCATTTATGCAGCAAGATGCTACGGGTAACGACCCTATTGCTGAGGCAGCCACAATGCTCATAAACAAAGCAGATTCATTGCAACCCTACAATTCAGAAATTAGTTGTGTAAAAAGTATGATTGCTAGTGTACAAATGTTGGTAAACCCACAACAAAGGTTTATGCAATATGGCGCTATATCTCAAAAAGCCATGGCCGCAGCTATGCAGCAAGATCCCTCAAACCCAAGGCCATACTTACTTAAAGGGCAAAATTTAAAATACACTCCTGAGCAATTTGGTGGGGGTTGTAAAGCAGCTTTGCCTGCACTTACTACAGCAGCTGAAAAATTTGCCAGCTATACTGTAGCTAGTGATATAGCTCCAAATTGGGGTGCTAAACGTAATGAAATGGTAATGGCAGAGTGTAAGTAAAGTTTTATTTGAACCACAAAGACTCGAAGAAGAAAAGTAACACAAAGAAGAAAAAGTTGGAAACCTTTGTGTTACTCTTTTACATATCAGCTTGGTGGCAAAAAACTTTGTGCAACTTTTTAACTTTCTTTCTTTGTGTTTCAAAATCATTGTTTCAAAAATTAAATATGGAAAATTTCTCCGAACAAGATAGCCTTCGCCTTATAACCGAAATGATTAGTAAAGCTAAAAAAAGCTACATCACTAAAGGGTACGCCTCTATAATGTGGGGTAGTATTATTGTGTTTTGTAGCTTAGTAACTTGGGCAGAAATTTATTTTAAATTTAATGCAGGGGATGTTTGGTTGCTAACCATTGTTGCCATAATACCACAAGTATATTTTGGGATAAAAGAAAATAAAGAACGAGGTTTTACCTCTTACGAAGGTGATACACTAAGTGCTGTATGGTTAGCATTTGGTATATCTATTTTTTTACTTTCTTATTATTTTGGAACACATAAAGTTGATGGAGATAGCCAATCAGTATTTATGATGCTGTATGCAATACCTACTTTTATTACAGGTAGGGTAACAAAATTTAAACCTATGATTTGTGGAGGCATTTTTTGCTGGGTTGCAAGTTTTACATCTATGTTTACAAACATACAAATTGACTTTTTTTTAATGGCAGGCTGTGGCTTATTTGCTTGGCTAATACCTGGTATCATGTTATACATGCGTTACAAAAAAAGTGTACAAGCTCATGTTTAAAAATCTTAATCCCATACTACACTCTCAACTAAGGTTAGCAATTGTAAGTTTATTAATAAGTGTTAAGGAAGCTGAATTTGTATTTTTAAAAGAAAAAACAAATGCTTCTGCAGGTAACCTTAGCGTACAACTAAATAAATTAAAAGAAGCAAATTATATAGAAATAAATAAGCAGTTTAGTAATAATTACCCACAAACATTATGTAGAATAACTCAGATAGGTGTGGCTGCTTTTGAGGAGTATGTTAGTGCTTTAAAATCTTATACAAATAATTAACTAAATTAATATGCCGCCCTTGGATGGGGCGGCATATGGGTAAATTCATAGAAACAGAGCGTTGGTTAACTATGAATTTGTTTTGTAATCTATTTCCAAATAATAAATTTTGTATTTGTAGTTTCTCTATTTGTAACCATAGTTATTGTGTAAGTTCCTTCATCTAAATTAGATGAGTTGGTTATGTCAATTTTATTTTTTCCCTTTTTTACTTGAACTGGTATGGTATTCACAATATCTCCATACTGATTAATTATAGTAAATGTTACAATTTGTTTTTTTCTAACTTTTAAGTTTACCTCAATATTATTAGTTTTATTATTTGGAGTAATAATAATTACTTCAGCAAAAGATTGACTTATAAAAAGAATTGATAATAGAATTGTAAATAAACACTTCATAGTAAACTATTTTAAATATATAGTTTTTCAGTGCAATAGTGGATTATTACTAAGTAGAAACACTAAAAACTTTTATAGTTATTTAAATGTTGTAGTAAATGTTCTACTAATAGTATGCAAATTTACGTGTTGGTTTCGAATTTCCAAATAAAATTCGAATTTATTTACCTATATCAATACTTATTTTATGTTGCATCAACTAATTTTGTATAATGGCAGCTATGTTAGAGGTTAATGGTTTAAGTAAATATTTTGGTCAGTTTCAAGCAGTTAACAATATTTCATTTACAGTAAATAAAGGGGATGTATATGGTTTTTTGGGACAAAATGGGGCAGGTAAATCTACCACATTGCGTATGCTATTAAATTTAATTAAACCAACTGAAGGTAAAATATTACTTAATGGAACATTAATAAAAGAAGGTAGTAACTTTTTACTTCAACAAACAGGAGCTATAATTGAGAGGCCAGATTTGTATAAATATTTAACTGCCTACCAAAATTTATACATTTTTGCCAAAATGAGTGGCATAAAAACCTCAAAATCTGTATTGATGCAGCAGCTACAAATGGTGGGGCTTGCAGATAGGTATAACAGTAAAGTAAAAGACTTTAGCCAAGGTATGAAGCAAAGGCTTGGTATTGCAATTGCTTTAGTACACCAACCACAACTCATAATTTTAGATGAACCTACAAATGGTTTGGACCCCCAAGGTATTGCTGATATGCGTTCCTTAATTTTACAACTAAGTAACGAAATGGGAAAAACTGTAATTGTATCTTCTCATTTATTAAGTGAAATAGAAGTTATAGCCAATAGAATGATAATTATACACAAAGGCAAAAAAATTGTAGAAGGAAAGGTTTCTGAACTGCTAGACCCTGCAAATACATTGGTAGAATGTAATACCACAAACAATGAAGTTTCCAAGCAATTTCTCCTCCATACAAAATGGGGTAACAGTGTACAATTATTGCAAGATAAAATAAGGCTTACTATGAACAAAGATGAAGTGCCAGCCTTAGTTAGCATGCTAACAAACGAAGGAATACAAATTTTATCTGTTCAACCTTGGCATTCTTTAGAAGATTATTTTTTATCACTCACCAACCATCAACAGCATGTGGAGCCTTTTACAAATTGAACTTTTTAAGATATCTAAAAGGCCAAGAACATACATTGCTTTTGCAGCCATAGCAGCTATTGTGTTAATATTTCAATTTGCCTTTAAAGCAGATGGTATTAGCTATGTAAACTTGATGCTGCAGGGTGCAGGAGATACCTTTGAGCTTGATAAAAGCAAGGCCATTAACGGTTATTTTATGTGTTATATAATTTTAAACACATTGCTCATTCAAATTCCAATTTTGGTAGCTTTAGTGGCAGGCGATGCTATAAGTGGAGAAGCTAACATGGGCACTTTACGTTTGATACTTACAAAACCAGTAAGCCGTACAAAACTTATTGGTATAAAATTTATTGCCTCTGTAATGTATACAATTGTCTTGTTAATTTTTATGGCCATGATGGCATTGTTTTTAAGCATGGCTATATTTGGGGTAGATGATTTACTTATTTTTAGAGTAAAAGGGGATGAATCTCAAATACTACAAATTGCACAAATTGATGTAATGTGGAGATATGTAGCAGCTTTTGGTTATGCAGCAGTAGCTTTAACCGTAATTGCTGCTCTAGCTTTGTTATTATCTGTATTTGCAGATAATTCAATTGGGCCAATTATTGCAACAGTTTGTATAGTTATAGCTTGTACAATTGTATCAAATATTAATGTACCCATAATTGATAAAAACATAAAACCTTGGCTTTTTACATCATACCTTGTAGGTTGGAAAGGTTTTTTTTACATTGCTGTAGATGCTGATAATGTACCTATACCAGGTAGTATGGAAAATTGGGGAGCTATAAGAAATAGCTTAGGAATATTGCTAGCACACATAGGTTTATTTTTTGGAGCTGCTGTATTCTTTTTTAGAAATAAAGATATTTTAAGTTAATCTATATTTTTTATAATGTCAATAAAGGTTCAACATTTTACTAAAACATACGGTGCTCAAACTGCAGTAAATGATATTTCTTTTTCTATAAATGAAGGAGAAATTGTTGGCTTTTTAGGCCCTAATGGTGCTGGTAAATCTACCACCATGAAAACAATTACTGGTTATTTGGCAGTTCAAAAAGGCATTGTGGAGGTATGTGGTATAAATGTAGCAGAAAATGCAAAGTTATCTAAGCAGAAAATAGGGTATTTGCCAGAGGCTAATCCACTATATGTAGATATGTATGTGAGGGAATATATACAGTTTATAGCAAACTTACATGGCTTAAAAAATATAAAATCTAAAACCGAAAATATTATTGAAACTATTGGTATTGGCACAGAAGCTCATAAAAAAATATCTCAATTAAGTAAAGGTTATAAACAACGGGTAGGCTTAGCTGCAGCACTTATACACGAGCCTGAAGTGCTTATTTTAGATGAACCAACTAGTGGTTTAGATCCTAATCAAATTATAGAAATAAGAAACGTAATAAAAACATTATCTGCAAATAAAACAGTGTTATTTAGCTCTCATATTTTACAAGAAGTAGAAGCTATTTGTGATAGAGTAATTATAATACATAAAGGAAATATTGTAGCAAATGATACCATACAACAGTTACAAAAAACGGATAATAAGCAGCAAATAATAACTGTAACTTTTATTGAAAATGTAGATTTAAAAAAATTACAAAGTTTACCCCATGTGCTAGAAATTACCCAAACAAATAATACTTATACAATTAAAACAAACAGTGCCGATGCGTTGCGTAAGGTAATTGTACAGTTTAGCATTGAGCATAACCTGAATATTAGCTCCTTACAAAACCAACAAAATTCATTAGAAGCAGTTTTTAGAGAATTAACAACTGGTTAGTAAAAACTTAAAACCTTAAACACTTTATTGCGTACTAAATTTTATCATCAAGTAAATATTTTTCCAAGCAATTTTCATTATTAGTTTATTGATACTTTTTTCGATAAACTCACTTCAATAAAATTTTAATTATATTAGCATTTAAAATTTTATAATATGGCATGGTTTAAAACTAATACTGATGAGTTGCCCCAGCACTCTACAACAATCATTGGTGCAGGTACAACTATTGTGGGTAATATACATAGCAATGGAGATATTAGGATTGATGGTACATTAAAAGGAAATGTAGATGCTGATGCCAAAATAATTATTGGTAAAGATGGTATTGTGCAAGGAAATGTTGATGGCAAAAATGCAGATATTTTAGGGAAAGTAGCAGGTAAGATAAATATTGCTGAGCTGCTATATATACATGGCAAAGCCAGTGTTGAGGGAGATATTTACGCCACAAAACTAAACATTGAGCCTACAGCATCATTTAACGGTAATTGCCACATGGGTGCAAATGTTGTAGAGTTTATTACTGATAATAAAGTTGCAGTAGGATAGTATTCACTGTATATTTTTTATAGTTTCAATAATTTTTATTTGCTCCACTACATCAGCCAACTGTATCAATAATGGTTTATTATTAACAATGGCTTGATGCAAATTATTGAAAAGTATGCTCCAATTGCCTTGTACTGTGTCTATTGCAGTACTTACTTCTATACCATTTATTAAACTTTTAATTTTGCCTTGTTGATAGGTTGGCTCTATTCCAAAATCAGCATCAGTAGGGCTTTTACCTGCTTTTAGTTCATCTTCTTGCACATCTAATCCATATTTTGTAAATGTTCCCTTACTTCCAATAATTTCATATCTAGGAGTTTCTTCCTCTACCAACAAACTTGCTTGCAGTATTACAGTGAGTTTGTTATATTTTAACTCAATTTTAAAAGCATCATCAATTAAAGAATCTTTTCGTTCAATAAAAGTTTGCCCTTGTATTTGTTTGGGTTTGCCAAACAAGGCTATACTTTGATCAATAATGTGTGCCCCCAAATCATACATAATGCCATTAGCTGCTGTTATAGTTTCTTTCCATGCTTTAGTATTTAAGCTGGGTTTAAAACGGTTATAATTAATTTTTACTAGGCTAATGTTACCAAGGCTATTACTATTAATAACTTTTTGCACAGTTAAAAAATCACTATCAAATCTACGGTTTTGAAATACAGCCAACACTTTATTTTTATTTGTTGCCAATTTAATTAATGCCTCTGCATCAGCCACTGTTGGTGTAAATGGTTTTTCTACTAATAAGTGTTTATTAGCAAGTAAAGCTTTAGTAGCATATTCAGCATGAGTATTATTAGGGCTGCAAATGCTTATTAAATCTATTTGGTTGTCATTCAACACATCATCAATGTGTTTGTGTACTTGCACTTTTTTAAATTGGTCAGTAGGATCTTGAGTTTTTGTTACAATTGTGTGTAGATTAAAATTTGGATTGCTTTCAAAAAAAGGAGCTTGTAAATACCTGCCAGATAGGCCATAGCCAATAATTGCCACGTTTATCATACTTCTATATTTTTTGTGCAATAAAAATACAAGTTATTAGCAGGGAAGCACTAATTTTTGTAATTATCACGATTTTTTATTTGTGTAATAACAAAGTAAAGGCTTCTCAGTAGAAACAGTGAAGCGTTTAAGATTGTTGCCAAATTAAAAAAATATCAAAATATAGTAAACTTAATTTTCAATAATTATTGATAAGTAAATAACAAAATAAAGGCTCCTCGGTAGAAACAGTGAAGCGTTTAAGATTGTTTGCCAAATTAAAAAAATATTAAAAAAAAGTTATAATCTTTGTTGTAATTAAAACAAAATAAAAAGTTTGCAGTCGTTATTTTGTTTGTCTTCACTTAAGCTTGTTTTGTAATATAATTGCTTGCTGTAAAAGTAATAGCATATTTATACCAAATAAAATCATAATCATCACACTTTTGTTATGGTAAAGTATTAATATAATAGCTGTAATATAAGCCAGCACTGTGTTTAACTTAAATTAAAATATGATGCCCAACAAGTTTACTGATACGCTTTTTCAACTCATAAAATCTTTAGAAAAGGCGGAAAAACGCCATTTTAAGTTATACATTAAGCGTAGCTCAAGCAATGAAGACTTAAAAATTATAGAGCTTTTTGATGCTATGGATAAATTAGTAGAGTACGATGAGCCTTTGTTGCTTAAAAAGCTAAAGTCTATAGAAAAACCACAGCTATCCAATATAAAAGTGCATTTATATAAACAATTATTGGCAAGTTTGCGATTGCTTAAAAGTGCTGATAGTATTGATTTGCAACTTAATGAGCAATTTGATTATGCTCATATTTTATACAAAAAAGGATTGTTTGTACAAAGCCTAAAACTTTTAGATAAGGCTAAAGAAACAGCTAAAAATAACCATAAGGTAAATTTTTTATTGCAAGCAATTGCACTTGAAAAAAGAATTGAAACCTTACACATTAACCGTAGTATGCAAATAAGGGCAGAGCAATTATCTGCCGAAATAAATAGTGTAAATTATCGGATTGATATGATGGCAAAGCTTAGTAATTTGGCAATGCTTTTATATAGTTGGTTTATACAAAACGGCCACGTTAGGGGAATTGATGATGAGAATAAAATTAAAAATTATTTGCTTGAACATTTGCCTGCTAAGGCTTGGGAACAAACTGGCTTTTATGAAAAAATGTTTTTATACCAAAGCTATAGTTGGTATGCTTATATAAATTTAGATTTTTTAAAATACTATCGCTATGCACAAAAATGGGTAAATATTTTTGATGATTTACCAATTATGATAAGGGTAGAAACTGGCCATTATATTAAAGGATTACATACTTTACTTAATGCTCATTTTGATTTACGTAACTACAAAAAATTTAATGAAACGTTACAAAAATTTGAAATGTTTGCAGAAACAGATAGAGTAAAACTGCACGATAATTTTAAAACCCAAGCCTTTGTTTACATATATAGTGCAAAAATAAACCAGCATAATATGGAAGGCACATTTAGCCAAGGCATATTGCTTGTACCCCATATATTACAGAAATTAAAAGAGTATGAAATTTTTATTGATGGCCATAGAATTATGGTTATGAATTATAAAATTGCCTGTATGTATTTTGGTAATGGAAATTATGATGTATGTATTGATTATTTGCAACCTATCATAAACCAAAGCTCAGATGTAAGAAATGATTTGCAAAGTTATGCAAGGCTATTGCACTTAATGGCACATTATGAACTTGGTAATTTTGAATTGATAGAATATCTCACCAAATCAGTATATAGGTTTATGGCAAAAAAGCAAAATCTTACCATAATTGAAGAAGAAATGTTTAAGTTTTTACGTAAATCTTTTCATGTAAACAGAAGTAAAATACAATTAGAATTGGGTCATTTTTTAAACAAAATTGTAGCTTTTAATAATAATAAACACCAAACAAGAACTTTTGCATATTTAGATATTCTTACTTGGGTAGAAAGTAAAGTTAATAGAACAACAATGAGCAAAATTCTACAACAAAAATTAGCATCAAGCAAACATGGCTTTTAAATATTTATTTCATTTAAAACGTAGCTTGGGTGTAATGAAAAATAATTATAAAACTCAATGCTGGTAAGCATTTTAAGTTAAATAAACTTTATTTGAAGTAATAAAATATAATAAAAGTTTGTTTTAAACCAATTTTTTATGCACTTACTTTTACATGGTAATTGTGTAGCAATAAAGAATAAATAAAATAATGTGCTACCTAATCTTTAATTAACAATTTAAAATAATAGCATCAAAACAGTAAAAATATAATTAGCAGTATTAATAACTCTATATATTACTTCAAATACAAATACAAATCAATCCAATAATGTTGCAAGGGTATCCGATAATTTCAATGTAACTTTTTCAGGAATAGAAAATGATTATTTAGTATTTATGTTGCCATAAATAGCTACGGCTTAGCACAACCAAATTTTAAAATTATTGATAAGGTTGGAAAAGATTTTATATTCCCAAAAATGGAACTCAAAAAACCCAATTCAAATTTTTAAAATTATGTTGTTTTTGTTGTTTATTATGCTGTTTTTATTATTTTTTTAAT
>JANMAV010000034.1:0-4791 GCA_031360055.1 Ferruginibacter sp. | reverse complement strand
GCAAATTTGCCGCTTTTTTTATTACATATTTGGATTTTATTTTACAGCTATATTCGTAAAATAAATATTAAACTTACCATCTTCTGATTTAAAATTTGTAGCAGTTTTTACGCCTGCGTTCATTTTATTATCCTGCCAAGTGGTTATTAATGAAGGTTTTTCAGCCCCACCACTACGATATACCCATTCTACAATTGTATTATTATTATCAATATATAAATCATAAGCATCTCCCGGTGTGTATCCATCTACTTTGTTGTATTGTACAGTAAGCATGCTAGTATTACTTTTGCTTATGGGTGCAATAACATTTTCTTTTACGCTAAGTGTAGTTCCTGCATCCATAACTACGTGGTAAGGAAAAATTAACCAGTATTGGTCGTTTATAAATCTACCATCTACACTTTTCATTTCTTTTGTGCTGATGGTATCTCTTTTATAGGTTATTGTTTGTTTTGCTGTAGTCATGGTTACTACATTATTGGCCATATCCCAGTTCCAACTTCTATACGATACCGGAAAAGTATCTCTCTTAATATTAAAAGTATAAGCCAATGTTTTTGCTTTTTTAAAGCTTTCAATACCATAAGCATTTGCTACTTTATAGGCAAGTTCTTTTGCTGAAGTTTGGGCAGTGGCAACTTGTATAAATAAAACAAATGCCATTAGTAAAAAGTATTTAATTTTCATGTGAATAGATTAATGTTTAAACAAAGGTAATTTTAAAATTTGTAAGTTGGTAAATGGAATTGATAACAGTTTTACACAGATATTAAAGTTTATTGCAACTTTTAAAAAACTCAATAAGCACAAACTGAAAACAAATTCTTTAGATGTAATTATTTAAAAAACACATCATAAGCAAATCGTATTAATGTACCTATTACTATAATTAAAAAGAAAATCCTTATAAATGAATTGCCTTTTGCTAAAGCTAACCTAGCGCCTAAAAAACCACCAAAAGCATTGCTTATAGCCATTGGTATGGCAATAGCCCAAATAATTTTACCTTTTATTGCAAATAATGTTATAGAACCTAAATTGGTTGCTAAGTTCACCATTTTGGCATTTGCTGATGCTTGTAAAAAATAATAACCTAATAAACTTATAAACCCTAATATTAAAAAGCTACCTGTACCTGGGCCAATAAAGCCATCATAAAATCCCATAACAATACTTAAACCAATACCTAACAAAATTTCTTTTTTGTGAGATATGTTTTTAATACTATGCTGACCAAAATCTTTTTTTATAAAAGTGTAAACGGCTACAAAACTAAGTACCACTAGCAATAATGGTTTCATAAAATCATTGGTTTGTAGCGTAAGTAACTCAGAACCTACAAAAGAGCATATAAAGGCAATTGCCATCATTGCCGATAGCATTTTCCAGTTCATTTTTACTTTGTTAAGGTATTGTGCTGCGGCAAAACTTGTACCGCTAAAAGCTGGTATTTTTAAAGATCCAATTAATGTAGCTACAGGAAACTGTGGCAAAAGAATTAAACTTACTGGGGTTTGTATTAGCCCACCCCCACCTACAATTGCATCTACAAAGCCTGCGGCAAATGCAGCTAAGCATAATAAAATAAGTGTAGTTATGGTTATGTCCAAAAGTTATTTTTTAAAATTTAGTAAAGAGGACATCTTAGTAAAATATATCTTCTTTGTAAAAACTAACCTATTTTATTAAAGCTAGCAGCTATCCCTTTTATGATTGATGAGCTAAAACCTTGGTGCTCCATTTCGTTTAAACCTGCTATGGTACAACCTTTTGGCGTTGTCACTTTGTCTATTTCTTGCTCAGGGTGGGTTTTTGTTGTTAATAAAAGTTCAGCAGCTCCTTTTACTGTTTGTGCCGCTATGAGGCTTGCTGTGGCTGCATCAAAACCAATTTCAATACCTGCTTGTGTATTTGCCCTAATGTAACGCATGGCATACGCTGTGCCACATGCTCCAAGCACAGTGGCTGCATTCATTAATTTTTCGTCAATATAAATGGTTTTGCCAAGTTGGCTAAATAGGTTTTCTACATATTGTTTTTGCTCTGTTGTAGCATCGGCATTACTTAGGCAAGTTATGCTTTGTTGTATGGCAATGGCAGTATTGGGCATTGCTCTAAAAATGGCTGTTGTATTACCTATCACACTTTTTATATCTTCTAAATTAATACCTGTAACTACCGATATTAACATTTGGTTTGGAATTAAACTACCCTTTATTTCTGCTAAAATTTCTTTTATTTGAAAAGGCTTTATAGCTAAAATTACTACATCACTTTCGGCAACTGCTTTTACATTATCAGTTGTTACACTAATGCCTTTTTCTGCCAAGTTGTTTAATGTAGTAGTATTTCTTTTAGTAACGGTAATATTTTCTGCTGCACAAAAATTACTCTTTAATAACCCTAAAGCTATTGCTGTACCCAGGTTACCACCGCCTATTATTGCTATTTTCATTTTAAAAGTATTGAGTACTTAGTATTGAGTATAGAGACTTGAGATTTTAGATTCTTAGAAGTTAGATATAAGATATTTGCTTTACTATTGTAAATAAATTCATTCTTAGAATTTTAAAAAACTTTAAAAATTTGTAGAGTCTAAAAGTCCCCCTTCGGGGGATTTAGGGGGCAGCTAGCATTTTTTCAAACACCACTTCATACTCCTTATTTAATGCCTCAAGCTCCATTTTTACTGCTTTATAATCCGTTTCAGTTTGGGCAAATTTGGCTTTATCGTTGTATATGCCAGGTGCACCAAGGTCGTTTTCTAAAGCTGTTTTCTTTTTGTTTAACTCAGCAATTTTACCTTCAAGGCTATTAAATTGCTTTTTTATTTTATCGGCTTCCTTGCTGGCCTCTTTATCTATCGGGGTATTTACTTTTTTAACCTCTATCTTTTTCTCAACTTTTACTTCTGTTTTTTGCTCTTTAGCCTCGGCTAATTTTGCTTTTTCTCTACGTTCTTTCCAATCTTCCCACTCGGCATAGCTGCCTTTAAACTCTAATATTTTATGGTCTTCTATTTCCCAAATTTTATTGGCAATACGGCTAATAAAATACCTATCATGGCTCACTAAAATGATAGTACCCTCATATTTGTTAAGGGCTTCTACCAATAAATCTACAGAGTGTATATCTAGGTGATTGGTAGGCTCATCCAACATTAAAAAATTAGCTTTGCTGGCAATAGTTTTTGCTAAGGCTACACGGGCTTTTTCGCCACCACTCAGTACTTTAATTTTCTTTTCTACAGCATCGCCACTAAATAAAAATGAGCCTAATAAACTCCTTAACTCTAAATCATTTTTACCGCTACGGGCTTCTTGCATTTCTTCTATTAAATCGTTGTTAGGGTTTAGCACTTCTAGCTGGTGTTGTGCATAAAACGATTCTTCTACATTATGCCCCCACTCTCTGTCTCCCTCAAATTGCTCCGTACCAACAACTATTCTTAAAAGGGTAGATTTACCCTTACCATTTGCCCCAATTAAAGCAATTTTATCGCCTCTGTCTATTTCTGCACCGGTGTTTTCTAAAATGGTTAAATCGCCAAAACGTTTAGTTACATTTTTAAGTGCCGTAACCACCTTACCAGGCGTTTTATTGAGTATGAAATTTATTTTCATATTCGGCCTCTCAATATTTACATCTTCTATTCGTTCAATTTTATCAAGCCTTTTTACAATACTTTGGGCAGCGGCAGCTTTACTTGCTTTGGCTTTAAAGCGTTCTACAAATCGTTCTTGTTGGCGTATATAATCTTGTTGGTTATCAAAGGCTTTCTTCTGCATATCTACACGTATTTCTTTCTCCTCCATGTAGTAGGTGTAGTTACCTGTATAAAAATGTAATTCTCGTTGGTAGAGTTCTACAATTTTGTTTACCATTCTATCTAAGAAAAACCTATCATGGCTTACAATAACAACTGCACCAGGATAGTTTGATAAATATTTTTCTAACCACTCTATACTTGGTAAATCCAAGTGGTTGGTAGGCTCATCTAACAGCAACACATCAGGGTTCATCAAAATCATTTTTGATAGTAATACCCTCATACGCCAACCCCCACTAAACATTTTATATTGCTTGCCTAAATCTTCGTTTGCAAAACCAAGGCCTTGTAAAATACTTTCGGTACGGTGGTGTATGCTATACCCATCAAGTACATCCATTTCGTGGAGTAAATCAGCATATTTTTCAGCTAGTTTTTCATCGCCAGTTTTTTCTAATTCTGCTCCTACAATTTCCATTTCTTTTTCAATGGCTTTCACTCTTTCAAATGCACCCATGGCCACTTCTAAAATAGATTCGTCGGTTTCAAAACCCAACAAATCTTGGTTTAAAAAACCTATAGTGGTTTCTCTACCTTTTTCTACCGTTCCTTTTGCTGGTGAGTATTGGCCCGTAAGCACTTTTAATAAAGTAGATTTACCAGTACCATTATAGCCTATAAGCCCAATACGTTCGCCTGGCTGTATATGCCAAGTAGCATCTTCTACAATAGTTCTTGCACCAAACTCAAACGTAAGATTTTGTAACCCTAATAACATTTTTTTGAAATTTTGTGCAAAAGTAACGTTTAGCTGTTACATTATAGGTTAAGCTATTGCAAAACAGAAAAACTACTGTGTTTATGTAAGCAAAATATTGTAAACAACCTTGATGTTGTACATTTGCAAAAATATTTTTATGAAAAAATTGTTACCACTAATCGGTATTATTTTAATTGTATTGAGTGTATACTTTTTGTTTTTTAATAAAAAGAAAAACAACAAACCAGCTGAGCCTAAG
>JANMAV010000005.1:0-12657 GCA_031360055.1 Ferruginibacter sp. | reverse complement strand
GTTAAATTATGGTAGTAACAATATTTACTAGTTAATTTTTAAACAATACAACATATTTTTATTATATGAGAATTTTTACAACAATTACCTTCTTTTTTATTTTATTTACTGCCAAAGCTCAAAGTCCCGAAACGTTTTTAGAAAAAATAAATACTGACTATAGTATAGAAAAATTATACATACATTATGATAAAACTGATTATGTAGCTGGAGAAACCATTTGGTATAAAGCTTACATAATGGATGGTTATTTACCCTCAACAAAAAGTACAGTGCTTAGTGTAGAATTACTAAACGAAGAAGGTACTGTATTGCAAAAGAAAGTATTACCCGTTATTGGTAGTGCTGCTGTTGGAGATTTTGAATTAGACAAAAAATTACCTCAGGGTGTATATACGGTAAAAGCCTATACCAAAAATTTAATGAATTTTGGTATTGAAAAGTTTTATTACAAAGGCATTACAATTTATAACCCCACTAACAATGTAAATAATAATTTACAAGATAATACTGCCACAATATATTTTTTACCAGAAGGAGGCAATTTTGTAGCTAACGTAAACAATGTTATAGCCTTTACATGTAAAGATAAAAATAATATGCCTGTGCAAGCTGAAGGCAATATTGTAGATGAAAACGGAAAAGAATATGCCCAATTTAAGACCACACACAATGGCATGGGTAAAGTTAGTTTTACTCCAACAGCTGGCATGAAATATATTGCTAATTGCACTTTAGGGCAAGCCCAAAAAACTACAGTAGTGCTACCAGTATTACTGGCAGAAGGTGTTACTCTACAGGTACAAACTAACAATGCTAAAACATATTTTAATGTAGATGCTAGTACGGTTTTAAACCCCAATTTATTACCAGCATATTTATTAGCAGTACAAGAAAATGTAGTTGCATTTAAAGTGCCTTTAACTACTGCTGGAAAAATAGTGAATGCCGAAATACCTGTATCACAATTACCAACTGGTATTGTACAACTAACTGTTTTTAATGCTGAAAATAAACCATTAGCTGAAAGATTATTTTTTGTAAATACCGGCGATTATTTGCCTCAAGGTTCATTTACCACAACTAAACCAGCACTTGGAAAAAGGCAAAAGAATGAATTTTCATATAGCCTAAACGACACATTAGCCGGCACTTTTTCAGTGGCAGTTGTGGCACAAAATAAAAATGCTGAACAAGAAGCTAATATAGATAATATAGTTTCGAGATTTTTGCTTACAAGTGATATGAGAGGGCAAATTTATAACCCTGCCTATTACTTTGAAAATAATGATGCAGAGCATAAAAACAATTTAGACTTGGTGATGCTAACCAATGGCTGGAGAAGATATAGTTGGATGGAAATTTTTAGCAATCGTTTTCCAAGTATGGCAATTAAAGACCCTAATTATATTACTATTGCTGGTATAGCAAAAGACCCTACAACCGGTAAAGTATTACCAGATGCAGATTTGAATTTGATTGTAAAAACTTCAGACAAAAAACTTGATTTTTTAAATACCGTTACTGATAAAGAAGGGAATTTTAATATATCGGGAATAATTTTTGACGATACTGCAAAAATTAGTTTTAAAAATGCAAGTACAGCTAAGGGAAAAGTAACTGTAACCTTACAGAGTTACCCAATTGCATCAAGTTTTGTTTCGGCAAAAACAATACCAAACAAGCAAAGTTTTTTACCCTTATCTAACCAAAAAAAGAACGACATAAATTCTTTGTATGCTTTTAATAACCTAAGCAATGGCAAAGGTATATTGCTAGATGAAATTACAGTTTACACCAAATTAGCCTCACAAAAAAAGAAGTATGAAGATAAATATGTGAGTGGTAGGTTTGGCAGTACTGCTGCAAAGGAGCTTGATTTACTAACACAACCAACAAACTCTACCTCAAATGTATTTGAGTACATTAAGAGCAGAATTAGTGGCGTAAATGTAACTGGAGGTATAGGCAATTATGTAGTAAATTATAGAAATAGATCTTCGTTACAAGGTGGGCCAATACCAATGACGATATATTTAGATGAGTTTCAAGTAGAGCCAAGCCAAATTGCAACTATGAGAATTGGAGATGTGGCATTAATACAAGTATATGATAATACGCTGAGCATTGGGGCTGGTGGCACCTTGGCTATTTATACAAAAAAAGGGGCTTTTTTACCTCCTGCATTTGAGGCAGATATGCAATCCATACCAGTAGAAGGTTTTAATAGTGCTAAGCAATTTTTTAGCCCAGATTATGCTTCTGAAACCAGCAACGAAATTAAAACCGATGAACGGAAAACTTTACTTTGGAGCCCATACCACGAAGTGGATTTGGAAAACAGAAAAATTGATTTTTCGTTTTATAATAACGATAATGCAAAAGCATATACCATAATTATAGAAGGTATTTTAGCAGATGGCAAGTTGTTACATGTAGAGAAATTGATTGAATAAAATATGATTTTCTGGTTAAAAAAATTTTAATCTGCTAGGTAGATATTATTTTAGCTATAAATGGTGATGGTGAGATAAGATTAAATACTTATCTCATTTTTTTTGCTAATCCTTCTATGGTTAAGCCTTGTACTATAATACTAAAAAGCACACATATATAGGTAGCTATGAGTAAAATATTTTGTGCATAGCTTGGCGGCAGGCTTAATACCAATGCTAATGATAGGCCGCCTCTTAACCCACCCCAAACAATAATTTTGGCTTCTTTATTATTTATTTTTATTATTTTATTTATAACTAGCATAGGTAAATAAACTACCACAACTCTAGAAAATAACACAATCACTATGGAACATAACCCTAAAAATATATAGCTAACTTGTAAATCCATAACCAACAATACCAAAGCAATTAGTATAAATAAAATAGCATAGAGTATGATATCTACCATTTGCCAAAATTTAGTAACGTACTCTTTACTTTTAATACTCATGGTAGATTCTTTTTTATAATTACCAAACAACAAGCCCATTACTACCATTGCCAAGGCCCCTGACAAATGTAAATATTGGCAAATACTATACCCTGCCATAACAAAAGCTATTGTAAGCAATACTTCTGTTTCATAATCATCAATAGTTTTTACAATATGGTGCAACAGTAAACCTGCTACCAAACCAAATACAATACCACCAACTGCTTCTTTTAAAAATAATAAACTTACCGTACCAAAATTTACATTGGTATTGCCCGTAAGTAACACCTCTAATAGTACCACAAAAACCACAACCCCTACTCCATCATTAAATAAAGATTCGCCAATGATAATTGTTTCAACTCTTTTAGAAACCTTAGCTTTTGTAAGTATACCTAACACGGCAATAGGATCTGTTGGAGATATTAAAGCACCGAATAAAAGGCAGTAAATAAATTCTACATTAAGGTTAAAAATATTACAAAAACCAAAAAATAAAACAGCAATTATTACTGTTGAAATTAATACGCCAATTAGGGCAAAAATGGTAATTTGTTTTAGATATTGTTTAAAATTTAGCCAGTTGGTTTGCAATGCTCCAGCAAACAACAAAAAGCCTAGCATAATGTTTAAAATAAATTTACTGATGTTACTTTGTACCACAATCTCTTTCAAATCAATATATGGCTGAGGATACCAATATTTTATACATAAAACTAATATAGCTGTAGATGTAGCTAAAAAAAACAAACCAATAACAAAAGGCATTTTTAAAAACCTGTTGTTAACATACCCAAATAATGCAGATATACTTATTAGTATGGTTAGCACTGTATACATACTCATCTTCAATTTTTTGGGTTTTATAAATGCTAATACATTACAAATTTTATAATTTGTATAAAAAATGGTAAAGAAAGAAACCGAAGAAATATGTTAGATTCAAATATGTTTACAAATATTAATTACCTTTTTAAAAATAGATAATTCTATTTTGAGTTATGCATGCTGTAATATTTAATAGTCAAATTGTTTTTTAAACATATTAAGCCTTAGGCCAATGGTAACTAAAGTAGTATTACTTTGGCCAGATACATTTTCAATTTTAAAAGTTCTTGCAAGTGCAGATGCATCTAAAAACAAATTAGGCTTTAGCTCATAAGAAACTAAAATATTGGCATTTAAACAAGTAGCTTTTGCACCACCTCCTACTACAAATCCTTCATCCATTGGGCGTACAGTGTTGTTTCTAAAAATATTACCGCCAAAATTTTGCAATACCCCATTTTTTAAACTATCCAACCCTCTTTTATAATAAATAGTTCTAGCATTTATGGTAAGTTTTGGTATTGGTTGGTAGTGTGCTATAAAAATAAACTCTTGAAAATTAGCTCCCAATGGGTGCGCCAAAGGCTGATTATAGTGAGTGTAGTTTGCTATACTATCATTATGGCTATATGTAAATGGGCGTACTCGGTTACTTTCAAACTGTAAATCAAGGTTATTAATGCCGAATGCATCTACATATTTAACTCCGGCTTGGTAACCATACTTATTCGCAAAACTTCCTTTGTTGCTTCTTATATCTGCAATTCTAAACTCATCAAGCATTAGCTGACCATAGAATTGTAATTTATGTGCAACATTTGCTTTAAAATCTACACCTGCTGTTGCATTATCTGGGCTACCTATTGAACCTTCAATATGCCTTAAAAATATAATTGGGTTTAAGTATTGAAAATCGAATCTATTTTTTCTTCCAAAAACAATTCCTTCAAAAACACCAACATTTAGCCACTTAGTTACATTTAGGCTAAGGTGGTGCATGGCTGCATATTTTCTATCTACCAAGGTATCTCTTAATTTTTCAAACTCTGGTATTAGCTCCATAAACAGGTTTTGGTAATTCAATTTCCACACTTTAGTATTTATTTTTAAAAACAAATAGCTATTACCAAAATCGCTTAACAATAAACTGCGGTATCCATTACCAATAAAATTTTTATCGTACCCAAACTGAAAGTCAATAAACTTGGCTGCGTTAAATGTAAAGTATCCTCTTGCATCAAAATAATCGACCCCTGTTTTTTTAAATGGCTTGTAAAAACCAACTCCTGGCACTGCTCTATCTGCAATTATTTTTTGTTGGTAAAATTGTGGCCCACGTTCTTGGTTTTCAGTTAAATAAGTAGAAAAACCTACTTTTTTGGCTATTAAGCCTCTTGCATTAATACCTCTTGCATTTAAAAAAATACCTTCTGTATAGCCGGGCTCTACTGCTTGGCTAATTTGCAAAACTGGGTTTATAGCTAAGAAAAAATCTTTGTTATTTACTTCAAAAAAGTTAGCCTTTGTTTTATAAAAAGTTTTGAGCAATAAGTTTTTGCTATTAAAATCTGCCCTGGGTGTGGTTACCCATTCGCTACTATTCATCCGTAAGCTTTGTAAATTGTATTCATCTACTTGGGTAAGTCCTAAATCTGTCCATTCAGGATATTTATCTAACCCCGTACTATCATCTCTATAACCCATTCTAGCACTATCTAAAAAGGTAGTTTCCTCTACTATAGCCTTACGGGTAAGTGGTCGTACACTAGAAAAATTTAAATCAGTATTTGTTTGTTGCTTAATTTCAATTCTGTCAATAAAATGCTGCTCCTTAGATCCTTCGTATAAATAGGTAGATTGAGCAGCTGCTGTAAATGGACAAACAAAAACCAATAGTTTGAAAAAGCTTTTAATAATTTGCATGTAGAATGGTATTTTTTAAAACACTAACGAATTAATATTATGCAAAAGTATATTTTTAAAGACATACTTGTAGTAAATGAATCAAAAATAGCCTGCACAGATGTATTGGTAGTTGGTGAACGAATTGAAAAGATAGGCCCCAATATATCAGAAAAAGGTAATGTCATTGAAATTGATGGTAATAATTTGCATTTATTACCTGGGGTAATTGATGATCAAGTACATTTTAGAGAACCTGGCCTTACCCATAAAGCAACCATACAAACAGAGAGTGTAGCTGCTGTGGCTGGTGGGGTTACTAGTTTTATGGAAATGCCTAATACCATACCCAATGCCCTTACTTTGGAGTTATTAGAAGAAAAATATACAATAGCCAAAAATTCAGCTGTTGCTAATTATAGTTTTTTTATGGGGGTAAGCAACACAAATATGGAACATGCATTGCAAGCCAATAAATTTAAAAACAATATCGCTGGCCTTAAAATATTTATGGGTAGTAGCACAGGCAATATGCTAGTAAACAACCATGCTACTTTAGATACTATTTTTAGCGATGCTGAGTTATTAATAGCTACTCATTGTGAAGATGAAAGGATAATAAAACAAAACCTTGAGGCTTTACAACAAAACCACACAACGCTTACTCCGGCTCATCATCCTATTATAAGAAATGAGGAGGCTTGCTACGAATCATCATTAACTGCTATACAATTTGCAAAAAAGTACAATAGCCGGTTGCATATTCTACATATATCTACCGAAAAAGAACTGCAACTTTTTGGAAATATGCTACCGTTAAAACAAAAAAGAATAACGGCAGAAGTGTGTGTACACCATTTACACTTTACTGCAAATGATTATGAAAACTTAGGGTATAAAATAAAATGTAACCCAGCCATAAAAGCTCCTCATAACAAAGCAGCTTTGTGGCAAGCCTTGCTTGATGATAGGTTGGATGTAATAGCTACAGACCATGCTCCACATTTGTTGGCAGAAAAAGAAGGGCCTTATGAACATGCACATGCTGGTTTGCCACTTGTGCAGCATAGTTTACAATTAATGTTGCATTATCACAATATGGGGCTAATATCAATTGAAAAAATTGTAGAAAAGATGAGTCATGCTGTGGCAGATTGCTTTGCAATAAAAAATAGAGGATATATAAAAGAAGGCTATAAAGCTGATTTGGTAATGGTAGATCTTAATAAACCATACACAATAACCCCACAAAATATTTTATATAAATGTGGATGGAGCCCCCTGCAGGGAACTACTTTACCAGCTACAATTTTAAAAACTTTTGTAAATGGTAATTTAGTTTATGAAAACGGACAAGTAAATGCATCTTACAAAGGCCAAAGATTAGAGTTTGATAGAAATTGATACAAGTTGCTCACAAAATTTATATTAAACATATTGATTGAAAGTAGAATTAAGTATACTTTTTTATTTTTTTCAAAAATCTATGCTCTAAATAAATACAAATAACAAAAAAATTTTTACATGGAAGTAGATAAAACAACCTTACAGGACTTATTGATATTTGATAATAATGAAGATGAATTTTCAATTTTTAATACCATAAATTTTACCAATACCAGTAGAGGTAAACAACAATTACATGTAAATTTAGCAACGCCTCATAGCAATATAAATGACATTAAAAATACCCAAGCCACTATAACTTTTATTAAAGAACAACAACAGCATTGGCCGCTTGTAATAACCAATGGAACGATAATGGTTGTTGAAAAATTTTATGAAACTAGTATTGATCTTATTCCCCTACACTCCAACGGTATTAATGCATTTACATATAAAATACTTCATGGGCATGATTATAATTTAGTTAAATACTCAACTAGATATTGTTTTGATTTTATTAAAGCTATGCACCATACAGTAGAAAAATATTGCCACAACAATACTCCTGCTCCTTTAAAAAAATTATTAGAACAAGCCAAAATTTCATTAGCTAAACCTGCATTACAAATAATATATAAAAAAGATAGAGCCAGCCAATTAGCTATTACTGAAATGTTAGATGTAGCCTATTTTGTATTATACAAGTTTAAGCATGATATGAAATTGCTACTGCAAATATTTGGGCAACTAGATGCATGGTATAGTATGGCGAAGGCTGTTGAAAAATTTAATTTAACTATCCCCAATTTTGTAAATAATGATACTCCTGTTTTTAAGGCAAGCAATATGTACAATTTATTATTGAAGCAGCCAGTACCATACACTATAGAGCTTAATAATAATCAAAATTTTTTATTTTTAACAGGAGCCAACATGGCTGGAAAAAGTACCTTTATAAAAGCTTGTGGTATAGCCATTTATTTAGCACATGTAGGTATGGGTGTACCAGCCAATAATATGCAATTAACATATTTTGATGGGCTACTAAGCAACATTAATGTAATAGACAATATTGCTAAAGGAGAAAGTTATTTTTTTAATGAAGTACAAAGAATTAAAGCAACTGTACAAAAAGTAAACAACAACAAAAAATGGTTTATTTTAATTGATGAATTATTTAAAGGTACCAATGTGCAAGATGCTATGAAATGCAGCAGCACAGTAATTGAAGGGTTATTGAAAGTAAAACAATCATTGTTTATTTTATCTACACACTTATATGAAATTGGTTACGATTTAACCAAAAACCCTAATATAAAATTCAATTATTTTGAAACCACAGTAACTGATGATCAACTATATTTTAGCTACCAACTTAAAGAAGGTATAAGTAATGATAGGTTAGGATATTTAATTTTAAAAAAAGAAGGGGTTGTGGGGATGTTGGAGGGGATAGGGGTTAGTTGATTAGATAGTGTAGTTATGCTACAATGTTTTGGTTTAGGGGTTTAGAGGGTTAGAGGGTTAGAGGGTACTCCATTGCTAGCCTTATGACAAACAATGGAGAATACGAAAGAAGACATCTTTTGAAAAGATGTTTTCTTTTATGCCTACTGTTCATTGTAGGCCATAAAACTCACAATGCAGAAGAATTTCCTTACTCCACCGTTAGAGAAAATGTTATTGATCTAGAATTTATTTGATCAATAACATTTGAGTATTTAAGGCTATTATTTTTTGATAAAACATTTTTTAAACCATAGGTTAATTTAATTTCTGGAGTAAGTACAAATACTGGAAAATATATGTGAAAACCCAAACCAGCCTCAACAGCGTAATCTAATTTTTGGAGGGTAATAGCATCATCATTTAATTTTTTATTGGCATTGGCAGCTAAGTCATACTCTATTCTACCGCCGGCCATCATAAACACTTTTAAATTGGCAATTCTATCACTAGTAAATTTTACTTGTAAGGGAAATGCAAGTGTAATACCCTGTACTTTTTTTATGGTTACCGAATCTTCACCACGAGGCTTATCCGGAGTACGTAATGTATAAGCAAAAGCCTTTTCAGTAAATACAAGGTTTATTGGGTAGGTACGAACATCAAAATGATTGCTTAACCTAATGTTTACTAGGCCAGCCAAATTAATACCTGTGCTATTAATACTTTCAATAACATTTACGCTATCAAATATCAAAAATTTGCTACTGTGTACAATGTTATAATGAGATCTGTTTACACCCAAATTAATACCAAAATGAAATGCATCATCATCATGTTCTAATTGGTTTAACCCATCGCCAATTCGGTACTGTGCTTCACTACTAAATGGCAATGCAAGTAAGCAAACTAAAGCAAAAATTCCAATTATTTTGTTCCACAATAAATGCTGCATATACCTAAGCTCAATGGTTTGTTAATAGTGTTTGTATAACCTATTTTTTGTAAAATATTTGTAAAGGCAGTTCCTTCAGGAAATTTTTTAATTGATTCATCAAGGTATTCGTAAGCTGCCTTATTTTTTGAAACCATTTTAGCCACATTTGGCGAAACAATTTTCATATAAAAATTATAAAATCCTTTTACAAATCCGTTTTTCGGTTGGCTAAACTCTAGTACCACAAGTTTTCCTCCTGGCCTTAGTACTCTATAAATTTCTGCCAACCCAGTTTCCAATTGTTGAAAATTACGAACACCAAAAGCAACTGTTACGGCATCAAAACTTTCATTTTCATATTGTATAGCGGCACTATCTCCATTGTACAATTGTATAACATCTTCACAACCTGCTGCATATATTTTTTTTCTACCTACTTCCAGCATACCATCGCTTATATCAATACCAATAATATTTTTTGGTTGCAGTATTTTATTTGTCATCAAAGCCACATCTGCTGTGCCGGTGGCTACATCTAATACTTTTTGTGGCTTAATATCTTTTAAATAAGCAATAGCTTTTTTACGCCAACCCACATCAATACCTACACTTAAAAATCTATTTAAAAAATCGTACCTCGGTGCAATGTCATCAAACATACTGGCCACTTGGCTAGTTTTGCTTTGTGAAGATGATTTGTTTGGTACAACCTCATCATGCTCATAATTTGCCATATGCTGCAAATATAAGTTGTTTAAAACAGGTTAAAAATTACAGTTTAGTTAATATTTTGTGTAATGTGCTGCTAATAATTTTAATCATTTACCAGCGTTAAATAGTACAAACCAACCCATCGTAAGCTAAATTACAATGTTTAGGTAGTGTTTGATTTACCTCATCATGAAACCCAAGTTGATGACTAATGTGTGTAAAATATGTTTGTGGAATTTGTAATGAGGTGGCAAGTTGTACTGCTTCTGCAAGGGTAAAGTGAGATAAATGTGGCTCATGCCTTAATGCATTTAAAACCAATACACTACTGCCAATAATTTTTTGTTGTTCCTCATCATCAATCCTGTTAGCATCAGTTATGTAAGTAAAGTTTCCAAACCTAAAACCTAAAACAGGCATTTTAAAATGCCAAACTAAAATTGGTGTTATGCTAATATCTCCTACCACAAATGGTTTATCCGTAATTAAATGCAAATTTATTTCTGGTACACCAGGGTATTTATGCTCAGCAAAAATATAGTGAAATTCATTTTTTAAAGCTTTTTGTGTACCCTCATTTGCATATACTTGTACTGGCTTTTTATTAATATAGTTAAATGCCTTTATATCATCTAACCCAGCTACATGATCTTTGTGAGGGTGTGTAAAAAGTATAGCATCAATATTTTTTATATTTTGCCTAAGCATTTGATATCTAAAATCTGGCGTAGTATCTACAACTATAGCAGTAGTTTGGCTTTTAACTAAAATACTACTTCGTAAACGTTTATCGTTTTTGTTGGTAGATGAGCAAACTGGGCAACCACAGGCTATCATAGGTACACCACCACTAGTACCTGTGCCTAAAAATGTGATGGTTAATGCTGGCGTATTCACTATACTGCAATGGTTTTTTTTGTGCTCAAAATTATTTAACCAAAGCTGAAGTTGTAAGTTCAGTAAACAATTTCTGACTATCTAAGGTTAATGCATCAAAATTAATATTTAATTGAGGCAATAAATCAACCATAGTATTTATTCTACCTTCTAAAGGCAAAAACTTATTAAGCACCACCACTTTTTTTTCTTGCAAAATGCAATATCCACTAGTAAATGAGCCTCTTTCGTATCGTATAACATAGCCACTATCCTCAGCTATTTTTTCTACCTTATCTAATGTTGTTTGTGTTATTTTCATTCCTATGTATATAATCTAACTGCAACTTGCTACATTTTTATGGTTAAATAAAATATGGTTTTCAACAGAAAGTTGATAAAAATTACAACTTATTTCACTAACCTACCTTTCCAACTATATTTACCAAATTTACCAAGCCACCCAGCAATTATAGTGTACACAATATGAAATGGCTGCATTATCGGAAAAAACAAGAGAAGTTTTTTATTATTAAAAAACGATGCTACGGGGTAAAGGAAAATGAGCTCAGCTATAATTTTAGATAGCAAAACAGCAAACCAAATTTGCCATACATAAATTGTGTGGTTAGAAACAACAATAGTTGTGTTAGTAAAACAGCAAATTATTGGCAGCAAAATCAATAACACATTAAAAAAATATACGAGTATTAATACCGGTAAAATTCTTTTATCGTTATACTTATCTGCCTTACTTGCCCAGCGTATACGTTGGTTAAAAAACTGGCTAATAGTGTGTACAGGTGTAGTTTGTACTATGGCCTCCTTACTGTTTAAGAATTGAATTTTTGTCGGGTATATTGCAGCAATTTTATGCATCAGCAACATATCATCTCCACTTGCTATATCATCTATACCACTAAACCCATTTACTTGTAAAAATGCTGCTTTTGTATAGCCCATGTTAGCACCGTTACACATGGTCATTTGGTTGTTATGTACCACCGTTGCTGTTATGCCTTGCAAGGTCATAAAATCTAAACTTTGAAAAATTTCTATAAAACTATTGCTGTACGTAATATTTACCGGTGCTGCAATAAATTTGGCATTTGTTTGTTGCAATGTATTATCATAGGCTGCTAACCAATTTGTTGGCACAACACAATCAGCATCAGTTGTTATAATAAAACTACCATTTGCCATAGTTATAGCATATTCAATAGCCTTTTTTTTATAAGCTTGTAAAGGAGTAGTTGCATAATTTTTTAAATGAAGTAGCTGTATTTGTTTGTGTAAAAATCCTTCTACAATTGGTGAAGTGTTATCTGTACTAAAATCATTTACCACTATAACTTGTAGTAATTGAGTGGGATAGTTGTTGTTTAATATTGATTGTAGGCATTTAGCAATATTTTCTTCCTCATTTCTTGCTGGTATTATAACAGTAAAATGAGTAGTTGGTTGTAGATTATGTGTAAGTTTTACTTCATTTTTTATTTGCCTATAACTTATTGCATAATATAAAATTAAACCAACATAGCTTAAGGAAAACAGTAAAAATAAAAGCAATAAAATAAGCATGTTGTATTGTAAAAAAGTTAAACAAAGTAAAGTAATAGTAACTTATAAAAATATCAAAA
>JANMAV010000004.1:0-4339 GCA_031360055.1 Ferruginibacter sp. | reverse complement strand
GTGTGGTAGCCTTGTAGGAGGTATTGCAGAAACACAAGAAATGCTTGACTATTGTGCAGAGCATAATATAGTGTCAGATATTGAAGTGATAGATATGAAAGATATTACTGCTAGCTATGACCGTATGTTAAAAGGCGATGTGAAGTATAGGTTTGTAATAGATATGGCAACCTTGTAAAAATATTTTGTAACCAATTTTATTAATTAATAATACATACCATGGAAAAATTTGCACTATTAGCACGTGTAGTTGCTAAAGAAGGAAAAGAAGAAGCAGTAGAAAATTTTTTAAAAAGTGCTCTACCCTTAGCGGAAGCGGAGCCTGATACTGTACGCTGGTACGCTCTAAAAATAAACAAAAATACCTTTGGCATTTTTGACACTTTTATTACTGAAGATGGGCGTAGTGCTCATTTGCAAGGCGAAATTGCAAAAGCTTTAATGGCTAATGCAGCAGAGTTGTTAGCTAGTGACCCAGTAATTGAATTTGTAGATTTGTTAGCTGTAAAATAAATAATTTATAAAACAATAAAACCCCCCAATAAAAAAAATGAACATTACATTAGCACAAGCAGAAGCTGCCATAACAGCAGCTAAAACATCGGCAACTGGTATAGATACCAAAATGGACATTTGCATTGTAGATGCTGGAGCAAATTTAGTAGCCTTTGCACGTATGGATGGTGCATGGTTAGGCAGTGTTGATATTTCTTTTAAAAAAGCAAAAACAGCTGCTTGGTTTACTATGGATACTGCAGCATTGAGCCCATTAGTACAACCGGGCCAACCATTATATAATATTGAACATAGCAATGGAGGTTTAATTACATTTCCTGGTGGCGTTATTATTAAAAATGCTGAAGGCAATGTTATTGGAGCAATTGGTGTGAGTGGTAGCACTGTAGAGAATGACCACACTATAGCTGTAGCTGGTGCTGCAGCAGTGAAGTAATAATTACATTTATAAAGAGGCTGTGTTAATATACTTCATATTAATGCAGCCTCTTTTTTTTATACTTCGTACTAAAAAAAAATAACCTTTTCTACTAAAATTAAAATTATATATTTTTACAAAATGGAATGGTATATATATGTAATAATTGGTTTTTGTATTGGCTTATTAATTGGCATCATAGCTTTATTTGTTACAAGTAGCAAATTAAAAAAAGAGATTAGAAGCCTAGAAGGATTGTTAGATAGTGAAAGATTAAAAAAAGAAACTGCTCAAAAAGAAAATCATTTTTTAATACAATCAGCAGATGCAGCTTTAATTACTACAAAAGAGAAATTGCAAAAAACATTATTTTTAAATAAACAAATGGATAGCGATATTTTATTGTTGCAAAAAAGTAATGAAGAAACAGAGGCTTTACTTGCAAAAGGAGAACCTGCCTTACATGATTTAAAATTAAAACTAATAGAAGCTCAAAATATGATATCAAGATACAAAGCTCAATTAGGAGAAAAATAATTATCGTTGGGCAGTAGAATCTGCTCTGATGTTTTTATCTTTTTGAAACTTTTTAAACAAATCAAGTTTTATATTTATTTTGCCATCGGAACCGGGCCTACCTCTTAAAAATATACTCCTTCCTACTTTAGCCTCAGTACCAATGTTTACGGGATTATAATCATCGTCTCGTTTTTTTAAGTTACTTAAGGGTACTTGTATACTTAAATCTGTATTTCCTTTTGTGCTGTAAATACCTTCTACAAATAAGGTTAGTACGCTAGATTGTATTTCCATTCTATTAATAGTAATTTCTCCATTTTTTACCAGCATTGTGTTTTTAAGTTCTGCAAATTGTATATTATCAAAATCACGTTTTTTAAATATAAATTTCTGTATTTTCTTTATAGGTTCAAAATCATTTAAAGCTCCTTTTTTCAATGAAAAATCTACCTTTCCATATAATGATGAAGGCACTACCCCTGCATCATTTTGCAATTTTAAATTTACATCAGCAGTTGCATTTAAAATGCCTTCTAAGTTTTGAGAGGTAATACCATCCTGCCCAAAATTATTAAAGGAATACAAAATCTTTTTAACATCTACATTATTAAAGTTTGTTTTTAAAGTTGCAGTATGCAAATTATCACTCTGTATAACATTTAATAATTTACCACTTAGAGTCATTGAGCCTCCAGCGGTATTCATACTTACCTTATCTAAAATATATGCATCTTGCGTTAAGTCAATATTAGCCGTAAGTTTTTGGGCAGTGAAATTTTTATAAATTACTTCGTCAGCATTGAGCTGCACATTTACTTCACCTTCTTCAATAATTTTATCAAGGTTATTTGCCATATCGCCAACACCTTGTTTAGCAGTTGTTGCTGGCTTACTTGGTCCACTTTTTTTGAGTAAGTAAACAAAATCTTTTAAATTGATTTTAGGGCTGTAAATATTATAACTAATTTTTACTTGATTTGGAGCAGTGTTTATAAGGGTAAGCAAACTTTTTGCACTACCATTAGTTATTATTTGAGTATTTACAACATTAGCTGATAAATTTTTAATGTTTAAATCACCATTTTCAAATAACATTTGTCCATTTATTTTACTAATGTTTACTGCCCTTCTACTGTACAAGACTGTACCATTTACAAAGTTTACGTTTCCGTTTAAGTACGCATTGGTAACATCGCTTTTTTCAACTGGTCCTTTATAATTTAATACAATATTTGCATCGCCCCCCACAAATTTTAAGCTGTTATTTTTCACAGTTTCATTTAAAAGAATAAGTGGAAATTTAGAAACCAAATTAGCAGTTAAAGTAGGTGTTGTGAGATTTAAAATTTCAATTTTATTAGATGTGAGTGGAATATTACGCCAGTTTGCTTTAAAATTTTGTATAGCAATTATTGAGTTTGGATCTTTTCTATCAACTCCTTTTACAACTTCGTTATAAAAATAACCTTCAAAACTAGCCTTCTTAAAGTCAAGAAAATCTGTTTTCATATCTGCATTCTCTACCTTCCATTTAGCTAAAATAACTGGTTCTCCACCTTTTAATGGGCCTTCCAATCTTGCATTGGCAAAAATTGGCTTATCAATATCTACAATAGATAATGATTTTTTTAACCTATCAGGCAATAATGTTTTTACTTGAGCATATAAAATTTTAGGTGCATAAATATGTAAAGTAAATTCTGGATTTTTATCTCCTAAATCAAAAATTCCACTAAAATTAAAATCGTTTCCACCCAAACTCACATCTATACTATCAAAACTGAGGGTATTTTTAATTTTATTTATTGTCATGTCAAATTTGCTAACAAAGCTGGTATTTTCTAAAAAAATGCCTTTAGGTAAATTAAAAGCAAGGCTTTTAACTAACATATTTACATTATTGTTAAATACAAGATTGCCATCATTTTCATCAACTTCAGTTTCCAAAGAAGAAATTTCAAAGTGATGATATTTTTCTCTTTTTTTATCATCTAAAATGAAAGTAAATCCTTTCAATTCAATTGACTTTATATTTAATTTTTGGTGTTGTTTTGTAGTATCTGTTAATGGTTTTTGCTTACCTTTTAATAAATATGTATTGGTGTAGCCACTAGTATCTGTATACAAATACACTTTGCCGCTTACTATTTTAATACCTGATAGTGGTTGCTTTTTTGTAAGTAGTTTTAAAATATTTACTGTTGCAAATACTTGCTTTGCTTCAAAAATTGCATGCTTGTGTATGGGATAAAGTGAATCAGTTAGAGAAATATTTTGAAGACTTACAGATATTTTGGGAAAAGTGCTAAATACATTCACATCGGCATCTCCAACAACTAAATTACCATCTACCTTATCGCTAATTTGCTCTGTAAAATCTTTAATTAACGAAGTTTTATTAGCTTTCACATAAAAATAAATACCAACATATAGCAATATGATAAGCATTGCAAACCATAAAAAAAATTTTAAGGCAATTCGTAAAAACTTTTTCAATATTTTTAATTTGTATTTGATTGTAAACTACAGCCTATATATCAAATCCTACGCCTTAATTTTATAGATTAAATACGGGAATTATAATACACGGTTATGAAGATACAACTATGGAGTGTGGGAAAAAGCCACGAAGGATTTGTAAAAGAAGGAATAGATATGTTTACAAAACGTATAACAAATTATTATCCAATAGATTGGCAAATAATAAATTCAGTAAAAAATACAGCAACCTTTACAGCCCCACAACTTAAAATTAAAGAGGGAGAATTGTTACTTTCTCTTTTGCAAAAAGATGATTTTTTAATATTATTAGATGAAAGAGGGAAAGATTTAACTAGTGAAAAATTTGCAAAATTTATTGAACAAAAAGCAATAGAAAGTACTAAA
>JANMAV010000293.1:0-2826 GCA_031360055.1 Ferruginibacter sp. | reverse complement strand
AGTCTACTTTTATAACACTATTACTATTTGCAGTATAGTTATCATTAGTGCTGAGTGATAGCCAGTCAGGAAAACGCATGGATCTTACATAAGTAGGGTTACAATTACATGAAAGTGTGCCAGCAGATGTTAAAACCTGATTATTTCCTGAAAAAGTATTTTCTGTTTTTTTTATTACATTGCCTGCATTATTATAAACTGTTATTTTTTTGGGCATTCCATACATCCAAGAAAAACTACGAGGTTTTAAGGATAGTTCTGCCGTCTGTACCGGCACTAAGAGAGGAAAATCGTCTGGAGTTGTAAATTCATATAATGTACTGCCATTTAAAATTCCATTTGCAGAAGTTTCGAAAACTCTTGCACTGCTGTATTGTGAAGGTAAAATATTCGTATTAGCAAGGCTATTGTTAATTGCATTTATTGATTCTGTTTGAGAAGGGGTACTTGATAAGCAGGTAACAATTACATTAATTACCCACTTAATTATATATCTAATAATTGGCGTTGGATCACCTGCTAAAACAGTCCAGGCTTGCTTAATATCGCTATACGTTTTATAAGCTTTCTTTAAAGCCGATACTTTTTTAGGAGAAGTAGGGGTTGGATTTTGTTCCAATAATCCCGGATATTTAAATTCATAGTAACATCCTTCTACTGGATCAAATATTTTATGTTCGGCTTCATAATATGTCGTGAATGATGATTTTACTCTGCCCGGCTCAACCCCCCATCTTGATGAAGTATTGTCTGGCAAAGAATAGCTGTAATTAATATTTTTTTCAGTTGTTCCATCAATATTTAAAAAAATTATTTTTGACACACTTACTCCACCATAAGCATATTCAACATTTCCGCCAGCAACAGTTCTTGAAGTAAAAGATTTATAGGTAAGCCCACTATAGTCTTGTATCACGGGCTTGACAAAGTTTTGCTCATACTCATATAATTCTTTACCGCCTAAAGGATACGTGATACTTTTTAAAAGACCGTTTTTCGCATAATTAATCTTTGGGTTAAACACTATCTCGTCTGCCCCTCCAGTTAAAGTGCTATTATTGTAAAAACATATTTTTGCCCAATTATTTAGGTCAGCATCGTTTAATTCCAGCAGTCTATTGGTTGGTGTGCCGGAGTTATCACCATTATAATACCCAAAAGGATCCTTAGCATGAAAATATGGTGGAGGCACAAAATCTTCAGCATTATTACTTCCTGTATAATAATCAAAATTAAAAGGTTTATCCTCCAAATTACCACCTCCACTTATCTTTTTAATGCTCTTTAAACATAATCTTGACCATTTTTCTTCTTCTGCATTGCCTGGTTGTATTATTTGATTTTTAACAAAATAACTATGGCTTAATACATAGCTATAATTTGTAAGATTATCCTTAATAAGGTTTATTTTGGAAAGCGCATTGGTATTATGTAAATCTTTTCTTAATAAATTATATTCAAATTCTATCTTTTCCCCGCTAGGTAAAAGTATTTTTTTTATTTCTTTTTTTTCAATGTAATTCCTCATTTCAAAACCCAAAAGTTTAGAATAATATATTGTAAAAGATGTATTATATGGAGGAGGTAAGGTTACTGCATAATTATTATTACAACCCACGGGAAATGGCGGTTGAGTAAATGATACCTGTCCATATTTCATTTTTACATTTTTGAAATCATATACCTGACTGATATATTCAAAATTTATTTGTTGATTGCTAAAACTATTATTATAAGGTTTAATACTTGTAATATACCATGCGTTAATTACGTATTCTGACCCAGCTAGTGGATCTTTAGATTTTAAGAATGTTTGACCAGCGCAAGTTGAATTCGCTGCTTCTTTTTCGTATATAAATGATCTATAGACTTCGGCTTCGCTAAAATCATAAACAGTACCATCCTCATCAATCACAGTAAAACCTCTTATATCATTAACTGGAAAAACATTAATATTACCTGAAGAACTTCCTCCTGGCATTATTTTAACTCTGCTATTATTTAAAGTAATACAATTCCCACCAGCCTTATTGAGTACAAAGGGTATAATCCTTCCGCCAATTTCAAGTCTGAACTCATCAATTTCCCTGTCGGCTGCTGTAGTATTATCCTGATAGTAAGTATTACCACCTTCAAAAAAAATAGGATAGAAATTTAAAGCACTGGGACATCCATTATTTATTGAAATATTATTATCTCGATATCCCGAAGGCCTTCTAAATGAATTCCACCAGCCAGTTATTGGCAATTGGTCATCTGGTAAACCATTTTGTACCCTTACAATCTTTGGCATTCCATCTAAAGTCCAGCCTGTACCAACTACACTTGACATTTCATCTACCAGTAGTCCATTACCCGAGTTATATTCTAAACTAATATTAATACCCACATTAGGATTAACAGCATCTTTATAACTATATATCGGCACAGATTTTTGCAGAGTTCCGCTCTGTAAATTCACCTGTGCCTTTAAACTAACAAAAGCAATAACAAATAATGACAGTAAGATTTGTTTTTTCATATTCAGATTGTTTAATAAATTTTATTTTAAATTAAATGATGTTCTAAAAACAAATGGTTGTGTAACCGGTATATGCTGGTTGCATAAAAAATCATACAATACCTGTATTTTGGTATTCTTATTCCCTTTTAGTTGTATCTTTTTACTTAACCCCAGTAAACCACTACTTTGCCAGGCGGAATACATTTTTAGTTGCTCAATATTTTTAAAGCTGCTGTTGTAGTTTTGTTCGTAACCGCCGGATATATAAAACCTGCCTTTTAATTTCCAGTCTATGTAGGATCGTAAGCCAAGGCCTTCGTTGG
>JANMAV010000287.1:0-13717 GCA_031360055.1 Ferruginibacter sp. | reverse complement strand
AAGAATTTATAGAAATTGCCTTACAGCAAGCCAATGAGTTTAAAATGATATTGGATAGTGGCGGCCATTTCCCTAACGATTTTACAACCAACATTGCAAGAGATATTAAACTTTTGGGTATACCAGGAGCATCTTTAAGTGGAGATCAATTTTTGCTCATTCGTAGGTTGGTAAATAATACAGAAAGTATTTTTAGATGGTTTACAGTAGAGGTGAGAGAAACATTTCTTGGTCTTGCACAAGTAATTGATAATAACTATTACGAAAAAAATATAAAAATATTAATTGATGATATTTTAGACGAAACCGGTGCCGTAAAAGATAATGCCAGTGAGGCTTTAGCTGATATACGAATGAAGTTATATCGTAAACGTAATGAACTGCGTAGGTTGTTTGATAGGATTGTAAGCAAACTAAACAAGCAAGGTTTTTTAGCTGATATTGAGGAAAGCTTTATAAACGGCCGTAGGGTTTTGGCGGTTGTGGCTGAGCAAAAAAGAGTAGTAAAGGGTGTGCTGCATAGCGAAAGCGATAGCCGTAAAACAAGCTTTATAGAGCCGGAAGAAACTACGGAATTAAACAACGAAATTTTTTCGTTAGAGTTCGAAGAAACAAAAGAAATTTACAGAATTTTAAGGCAGCTTACACAGCAAGTAAGCATATACTCTCCACTTTTAAAAAGCTACCTAGATATTGCTGGCGAATACGATTTTATAAGAGCCAAAGGCAAACTAGCACAAGATATGAATGCAGCCTTACCACAATTGGTAGAGAGGGCACATCTTCATCTAATAAAGGCCTTTCATCCCCTTTTATTTTTATTTAATAAAAAAACTGGCAAGCCTACATTCCCTACCGATATTTTGTTGAAAGATGATGCCAGTATTTTAGTAATAAGTGGCCCTAATGCTGGGGGTAAAACAGTGACAATGAAAACCGTAGGCCTTTTACAAGTAATGTTACAAAGTGGTTTATTAGTACCAGCAAATGCCGATAGCACTATGGGTATTTTTAAGCAATTGCTCATACATATTGGCGATACACAAAGTATAGAATTTGAACTGAGTACATACTCTTCTCACTTAAAAAACATGAAGCATTTTATTGAAAATGCCAATGGTAAAACCTTATTTTTTATTGATGAATTGGGCAGCGGTAGCGATCCTAACCTCGGTGGTGCTTTTGCCGAAGTTATTATGGAGGAGTTGGCTTTTAAACATTCGTTCGGCATTGTAACTACCCACTACCTAAACCTAAAAGTAATGGCCAATAAAGTACGTGGCATTATAAATGGTGCTATGCAGTTTGATGAAGAAAAACTATTGCCTTTGTATAAATTACAAATTGGTAAACCCGGCAGCTCCTACACCTTCTCCATTGCTGAGCGTATTGGGCTTGATAAAAAGCTTATTAGCCGTGCCCGTAAAATTGTAGATGAAGACCAATTTAGGTTGGATAAATTGCTTAATAAAACGGAGCAAGATTTAAAAAAGCTAGACGAAGAAAAAGTTGTACTACAAAAGTTATTGAAAGAAAATGAACAGTTAAAAGCTGACATGCAACGGGTGGTAAAAAAAGAAACCCATAGCCAAGAAATGGAAAGAATGAGGGAGCAAAATAAAATTGCCGAAGATAAATTTGCATACTTAAAAGATATGGAACGTAGGTTGAAAGCTATGGTAATAGAGTGGCGTAAGGCCGAAGATAAAGATGCTGTAGTAAAAATGATACATGCCCTTTTGTTTAACCAAAAAGAAAAACTACAAGCCCAAAGCCACAAAAAAAAGCTTAACGAAAAGTTTGTGGAGGTTGGCGGTGAAATAAAAATTGGCGACAAAGTAAAAATGAGGCAGAACAGACAAGTAGGGATTGTAAAAGAAATAAAAGGAAAAAAAGCAATTTTGCAAGTAGGTGTAATACCAATTACTGTTTTGTTAGATGATTTAACTATTGTGGTGGATAAGGTGGTTGGGGGTTAGGGAATTGGGAATTTGGTGTTACCTCTGCTAAACTCCATCCACTCCTTTCTCTGCGGTGCAAATGTGAATGGTCTATTGTCAATTGTCAGTAGTCAACTCTCTACACTTCACAGTTTTTATGAACAGTATGAAATTACAAACTAAGCACATCATTTAAAGATGTAATTACATCATTTAATTGTGAGGTGGTAACAACCCCCATTTTCTTTAGTAGCCTTTCTTTGCTTACTGTTCTTACCTGAAAGCAAATAATCTCCGAATCTACCGTTAATCCATTTGCTTTATTTTTGGTAACCACCACACACCCTGCATAATTTTTTATAGTAGAACTAAGTGGGCATGCAATTACAACTGGGAAATTATTGTTCATCGTATTGCCGCTAATAATCAACACAGGCCTAGTTTTTCCTTGCTCACTTCCTTTTACAATTTCTAAATCTGCCATCCAAATTTCAGCTTGCTTCATTAACTGTATTTTTTTAGTTGCTTTTTATAATCGGTTAAACCCTCTTCGGCCATGGCTACTATTTCAATATCAAGCGAAGCGTTTTTAAACGATTGTGCAAAGTTTTTTCTTTTTTCATTTTGTAAAAAAGTAGAAATTGATTCTTCTATAACTTGGTTCTTTTTTTTGTTATGCTGTGTTGCATACATTTCTATTTCATGCACAAGTTGTTTTGGTAAAGTGGTGGTTAATGGTACTTGCATTTTATATGTGTATTTTAAAAGTATAAAAGTAAAGTATTTAATTTACATAAAAAGTACTCACCCCCAAAAACAACCCATTTTATCTTCTTCAACCAATGCACAAAATGCCCTAATTGTTTTTACTTTTGGCATAGGTTTGTAGCTATCCCAAGCACCGCTAGCCCTATGCCAAAAAACTTTCCAGCAGTTTTGTGCTTTTACAAAAGTGGCTTTAGCTACTGGTATCTCCATCATACTCTCTTTAACAAACGATTTTCTTATTTCTACAATTGTTACACTTTGGTCATCAATATTATAACTAATATCAAACTCATCTCTAATAGTTTCTGGAGGCCTTATTTTTTCAATAAAGTTTTCTACTACTTCAATAATATCTACTGTTTCAAAAATGTTTAATGCCATTTTGTATTGTAATTTAGTAAGCTATAACCTAAAAATACGGTTTTAAATCTATATCATATTACTTAGTAAAGCATAAATATGTGCTATGTGAACTTTGTAATTTTTTAAAAATTTATCTACTTTTTATTATACAATTTTATTTTGCCCATTACCATATTTTTTTTATACATTAGTTTATTAAATTAAATATAATATGGTTGCTATTAGTATGTAGCAGCTTGTAAGCATAACTTTTTATGAACGAAATAAAATCACTACCACTTACTGAGTTAGGATACAATTTTATTGATCCTGCTTACTTACCACAAGGGGAAAATGAATACCATATACGAAATATACAAAACGATGGCAAAACGTACAGAAACCTTACAGATGTTGAAATTGAAGCACTAGAAAAAAACCGAAATAGTGCTGATAACTGGGCTAATATATTGGTAAGCGACACATTTAATACAAACCTAATAAAGAACTGTAAATTTTACGGCCTTGTACGCATTGGTAATATTGAACCATTGTATAGAGAGTTTCACAATCTTAGGTTGGCCGTAGGTTTGTACAATAGCACAATAATTAGCTGCGATTTTGGAGATAATATTTGTATTGATAATGTACATTATTTAAGCCACTACATTATTTGCAACCACGTAATGATTGCCAATACCAATGAGATGGCAACAACTGATTATTCAAAGTTTGGTAATGGAATTATTAAAGAAGGTGAAGATGAAAAAACTAGAACTTGGGTAGAAGTATGTAATGAAAATGGAGGTAGAAGTATATTGCCATTTAATGGTATGTTGCCAGGCGATGCTTATATGTGGAGTAAATATAGGGATGATGAAAAATTGATGGATAAGTTTAAACAGTTTACCCAGCAAGAATTAGATAGTAAGAGAGGATATTATGGTAAAATAGGAGAACGTACAGTTATAAAAAATTGTGGAATTTTAAAAGATGTATGGATAGGAAGTGATGCTTATTTAAAAGGAGCCAATAAAATTAAAAATGTAACCATTAACAGCGATGCTTTAAGAAAAAGCCAAGTAGGTGAGGGCTGTGAACTGGTAAATGGGATAGTAGGTTTTGGGTGTAGAATTTTTTATGGGGTAAAAGCTGTACGTTTTATTTTAGCATCTCACTCACAGTTAAAATATGGAGCTAGGCTTATAAATTCATACCTAGGTAACAACTCTACAATATCTTGTTGTGAGGTGTTAAATTCTTTAATTTTTCCTAGCCATGAGCAGCACCATAATAATTCATTTTTATGTGCTGCCTTAATAATGGGGCAAAGTAATATAGCTGCTGGTGCTACAATAGGTAGTAACCACAATAGCCGAAGTGCAGATGGTGAAGTACAGGCTGGTAGAGGTTTTTGGCCAGGTTTGTGTGTGAGTTTAAAACACAATAGTAGTTTTGCAAGTTTTACAATTATTGCAAAAGGCGATTTTCCTTCTGAACTTAAAATACCAATACCATTTAGTTTAATAAGTAATGATGTAGCTAATGATGAGTTGCTTGTAATGCCTGCATATTGGTTTATGTATAATATGTATGCTTTGGAGCGTAATGCTTGGAAGTATAAAGAAAGAGATAGGCGTACTGAAAAAATACAATTAATAACGTACAATTATTTAGCTCCAGATACAGTAAATGAAATTTTTGAAACAGTTGATTTATTGCAGAAATTAACTGTGCAAACTGATGGCTCTTCAACTACAACTGGATGGGAAAACAGCCAACGCATTACTAAAATTATAAAAATTCCACAATCTTTAAAAGTATATAGGGAATGTATACAATTTTATGCTATGAGTGTACTCATTAGAAATTTTAAAGAGTTTGATTTTACAGATTTTGTAAGTTTTAAAAACAAATTGCCAGCAACTACTACCAGATCTAAATGGTTAAATATTGGTGGGCAATTAATGCAAACTGATACAGTAGCAAAACTAAAACAGGAGATTAAAAATGATACAATAAAAAACTGGAGTGGTGTTCACAGCATGTACAAAACGATTGCAGATGGCTACGAAGTTGAACTATTACAACATGCATACTGTTCATTATTAGAAATATTAAACATTACAGGCCAACAGTTTACGGTTGAATTATTTACCAATTTATTAAACCAAACCATTGCTACTAAACAGTGGATGGTAGATGGTATTTACACAGCCCGAAATAAAGATTACACTAACCCTTTTAGAAAAATGGTATATGAAAATAATGTTGAAATGAATAAAGTATTAGGCAGTATTGAAGACAACAGTTTTATACAAGAGCAGTTTAAAAACTTAGATATGTTTAAAAGTTCTGTGCAAGATGTAATAAAAAAACTAACCTAACTATACCCCGGTATAATTACTAGGACTAATAGCTTTTAATTCTTTTTTTAATGCTGCAGATATGTTGAGACCTTGTATAAATTGATGAATACTATTTTTATCAATCGCTGATTTACCTCTTGTAAGTTCTTTAAGAGTTTCGTATGGTTTTGGATAGTTTTCTCTACGTAAAATTGTTTGTATGGCCTCCGCTACAACTGCCCAATTATTATTAAGATCTAAATTTAGTTTTTGTTCATTAAGTATAAGTTTACCTAAGCCTTTCTCTAAAGCTTTTACTGATATGGCAGTATGTGCCATAGGTACTCCAATATTTCTGAGTACAGTACTATCAGTTAAATCTCTTTGTAAGCGGCTAACAGGTAGTTTGGCTGAAAGATGCTCTAAAACAGCATTTGCTATGCCAAAATTGCCTTCAGCATTTTCAAAATCTATCGGGTTTACTTTATGAGGCATGGCACTGCTGCCTACTTCACCTTTTTTAGTTTGTTGTTTAAAATAATCTACACTAATGTAACTCCACATATCTCTACAAAGGTCTATTAAAATGGTATTAATGCGTTTTATTGCATCAAAATGAGCTGCTAGCGTATCGTAATGTTCAATTTGTGTGGTGTATTGTTGGCGCTGTAAACCTAATTTTTCTTCCAAAAAAATATCAGCAAATTTTATCCAATTATGTTTTGGGTATGCTACATGGTGTGCATTAAAATTACCTGTGGCACCACCAAATTTACCCATAAATGGTATGTAGCTAAAAAGTTGAATTTGATTTTCTAAACGCTCCACAAAAACCATCATTTCTTTACCAAGTAGGGTAGGGCTTGCAGCTTGTCCATGTGTACGGGCTAGCATTGGTATGGTTTTCCATGAAGTAGCAAGTGTAAATAAATGTTTTTGTAAATTTATTATGCTAGGTAAATATTCATATTCTATGGCATCTTTCCAAAGCATTGGTACGGCAGTATTATTTACATCTTGAGAGGTTAATCCAAAATGTACCCACTCTTTTTGTTCAGTAAGGCCAATTGCATCTAGTTTTTCTTTTAAAAAATATTCAACAGCCTTTACATCATGGTTGGTAATTGCTTCTGTATTTTTTATTTGTTGTGCATCAGCTTCTGTAAAGTTTTCAACCAATAATCGCAAAGTATTTTTTTGTTTAGCATCAACCTTAAAAAACTTTTTTTCAGCTAACGCAATAAAGTACTCTACTTCTACTTTTAACCTATATTTTATTAAAGCATATTCACTAAAATACGCTGCCAATTGGTTTGTAGCTTTATTATAACGTCCATCAATTGGTGTTATGGCTGTAAGGGGGGTAAGTTGCATAATAATTTATATTTTCTTAATGGGTTTCATACAATAGTACGTGTTGTACTGTAAAGAAACCATAATTACAATAGAACAATTAATTTTTAATATGTTATTTTTATTTGCAAACGTAGTATAAACTAAAGGTATATTTTGGGCAATTTTTTAGCTTAATTTTGCACAAAAATAAACAAACCAAGTTGCAAAGAAAAATAAGGGTTGCTGCAGTAAGCTATTTAAACACAAAACCACTCATTTACGGTTTTGAAATGGGGATGATGGCTAATGAAATTGAGCTCATAACTGATTACCCAGCAAAAATTGCAACCATGCTTGTAAATGATGAAGTAGATATTGCATTAGTGCCAGTAGCCACAATTCCTTTATTAAAAGAGTACCACATACTTACAAATTATTGCATTGGTGCAACAGAAAATGTAGCCAGTGTTTGTTTATTTAGCGATGTGCCTATTGAAGAAATAAAAACCATTCTACTAGATTATCAAAGTAGAAGCAGTGTAGGTTTATTAAAAATTTTATTGAAAGATTTTTATAAAATAAACCCCAAAATTGTAGCAGCTACTAGTAATTACGAACAAAATATAAAAGGAACTACAGCAGGATTGGTTATTGGTGATAGAGCATTTTTACAACGTAAAGTAAATACATTTATATACGATTTAGCAGGTGCATGGCTGCAAATGACTAAGCTTCCATTTGTTTTTGCAGCATGGATATCAAATAAAAAATTACCACATTCCTTTATTAGAAACTTTAATATTGCTACGGCTGAAGGATTTTTACATTTACAAAAAATAATTGAGTTAAACCCTTATCCACACTATGATTTATATACTTATTACACAAAAAATATAAGCTTTATATTTACTGATGATAAGAGAAAAGGGTTGGATGAGTATTTGAAAAAGTTGAAAGATTTATAGATTAATTTGTTACCTAATTATCCTTTTGTGAATGTTTGAGATTATTGGTTTTAAATCAGGCGATATATTTCTGAAGTAAATTGCAATAATGAATAAGGTTGAGAAAATAAAACTCCTCATAATCATATAAATTAAACCGCTATCATATTTAAACATGAAGTGGCAAATTAGTGTTAAGAAAATTGAAATTGCAATTACTTCCAATGATTTTAAAGTAAAAGGTTGCAAGTTGAATTTTTTTAGGAGAAACATATATCTTATAAAATTATATATTGAAAACGAAATTAAGTTTGCAATAGCCGGGCCAATTAAACCATAGGTTGAAGTTAAAATATAACTTAATGGTATAATAAGTAAGGTTAGTAAAATACTAGTCCATAATTCAAACCTGTAGTATGTTGAGGTGCCAATAATTTCACCGTTTACACCAGTACCCATCTGAATAATTGTAACTACACCTAATAATATAAATAGATTATAGCCTTCTAAATACTCTTTATTTAAATTAAAATATTCAATTGCAAAATTTAAATTCAATAAAATTAGGCAAAACATAAATAGTGAAAAACTTAACAAGTTTATTGACGATCGTTTGTAAATTCTACTAATTTCTTTAATGTTTTTATCTTTCCAACATCTCGATAATATAGGTATAGTAATTGCAATTATACTTTTAAATGGGGCCATCATAATTGATACTAAATAACTAATAAATCCAAAAATGGCAACTTTGCTTAGGTTTTGTTTAGAGGCTAAAACCAGCACATCAATACTTGAGCGTAGTGCATTTACTATAACTACAATAAATGTTAATGCTAACAACGTAATTATTTTCTTTCTATACTTTTTAGTTACTCTGCTAGTTTTAAAAGTAATCCATAAGTTTCCTTCCTTTTTTAGCAAAAAAATTAAAGCAATGCAAATGATTGCAAATTGCATTGAAAATAATATTGAAAACGATTTAAAATTTATTAATCCTAAAATCTTTAAGGTTGTAATTAATAGCACAAAAAGCCTTAAAACTGTCTCCTTCAGTAAATTTGTAATCACACCTTTAGAAAATCCATAGGAGTAACTCTCTAGTACGGTATAAATTAAGAAAAAAAATGCTACAGGTATAATGGTGTAAAAATTTTCAACCAATAACCCGGCATTGGTACCAAACTTTTTAATTATAATTGGTTGTAATAAAAAGGTAGATGATATAGTAACTAAAAAACCAACAGAAGCAATTTTAATAGATAGCCCTAAAAGATCATTATCTTTTTTTGGGAGATTATCATTATAGTATGGGAAAAACTTTACTATAAAAAATGATGTGCCTAGAGTAGAAAATGCACTTATTAAAATACCAATATCCAACATTGCTCTAGTAAACCCATATTCTTCAGTATTAAACCAGTTACTGTGAGTAAATAAGTAGGTATTAATTGCACCAATAAAAAAACCAATATATACCCAAAAAATACCTTTCAAACTTTTTTTTCTGATTTCTGACATTAATATAAATTTAAACCAAATTTGGTTGCAATTTCATTAAAAGATATTTTTGTTTTAAAACTATAACTCTGAAACCATTTCTCTCAATAATAATCCCTTGCTATAATCAATCACATTATTTAGAAAATGCACTTCATAATTTAGAGCCAGTAAATAAGGATTATGAAGTTATTATCATAAACGATGGCTCAACAAGAGCTGCAAGTTTGCAAGAGTTTAAAAAAATAGAAGAGCAAGGTTATACAATAATTCATCAAAAAAATATGGGCTTGGCCAATGCAAGGAATACTGGCATTGCCTTAGCAAAAGGTGAAATAATTCTTCCATTAGATGCAGATAATTCAATAGAATTAGATTTTGTTTATAAAGCGATAGATGTATTTAATAATAACAATGAAGTTGATGTGGTATATAGTGATGCAGAATTTTTTGAAGATAAAACTGGAACTTGGATAGTAGGTGATTTTAATCTACAAAAACTAATGATTTCTAATTACATTGATGCTTGTGCAGTAGTAAGGAAAAGTGTTTTTGATAAACTTGGTGGTTATGATGAACACATGAAAAAAGTAAAAACTGGTTGGGAAGATTGGGACATGTGGCTTAAAATTGCTTTTGCAAATAAAAAATTTCATTACATTCCGATGATTGGTTTTAAATATCGTGTAACTGCTAACTCAATGATAAAAGATATTCAAAACAATATAATGAACCAAAATTTATTGTCTGAATATATGCAGAGCAAATATCCCTCTCAACTAGGCATCAAGCACATACATAATTTTGTAAAAAATAGATTTAAACCTCATCCTTTATTATTTGTAATTAAATTAACACTGTATAGTTGGTTTCCTAAATTTTATAAAAAATTAGTAATAAAAAATAAAATTATAAATACGGTATGATAAAATAATATACATACAAATATGAATTTATAAAATTTGCAATTAAGCTTTACAGCTTATTAATTTGAATTAAATGAAAGAAGATAAATTTTACGACAAACAATTTTTCAGCCTATTAGAAAAAGGATCATACAGCTCAGCTAAAATAATTTTGCCTTTAATAAATAATGTTTTTAATCCTTCTTCTATAGTTGATGTTGGTTGTGGTAACGGTTTGTGGTTAAAAGTATGGAATGAAGATTTAAACAAAACAGACATATTGGGAATTGATGGAGAATATGTAGATGAAGATACTTTTGCAGTAGATAAAAAATATTTATTCAAGGCAGACTTAAAAAATGTAGTATCAATAAATAAAAAATTTGATGTGGCTACTTCTTTTGAGGTAGGAGAGCATTTGCCTGAAAATTGTTCTGATAAATTTGTTGAAACTCTAGTAAGTTTAAGCAAGGTAGTAGTTTTTTCTGCAGCGTTGATTGGGCAGCAGGGCACTTATCATATAAATGAGCAACTGCCAGAATTTTGGGCACGAAAATTTATAAAACACAATTATGTACCGGTTGATTATATTAGACCAATAATTTGGAACAATGTTGACATTCAATATTGGTACAGGCAAAATATAATAGTTTTTATTCATAAAGATTATATCAATAATTATCCATCTTTACGTACAATTGCCGACAATACAAACCCTGAATATTTAACAAGAATACATCCTGAAAAACATTTTTTTTATATTAATGAGTATAAAAAATTGAATTCTATAAATGGATTTGTGAAACAAAAATTATATAACTTAAAAAAATGGCTACTTAATAAATGAGGACCGAACATGTAAATAGACTCAGTAGCATTAACTTACCAAAAAATAGTAAGGATTATATAGTAATGCATTTTTTATTGAAAGATTTAAAATATGCTATTAGTAGGTATGCATTTGGCAAAGTTTTAGATGTTGGATGTGGAAATAAACCGTATGAAAAACTATTTGAAAATATTTCAAATTATAAAGGTTGTGATGTTGTTCAAAGTAACGAAAATAAAGTAGATGTGTTATGCTTGGCTACTGATATAAAAGTAGATTCTAACAGTGTAGATACCGTTTTTAGTACTCAAGTAATGGAACATGTAAACAATACAGATTTAATGCTGCAAGAATGTAACAGGGTATTAAATGCCAATGGCAATTTAATTTTATCAGTACCGTTTTGTTGGGAGTTACATGAAGAGCCTTACGATTTTTACAGGTTTACAAAATATAGTTTACAGGAACTGTGTAATAGAAATAATTTTGATGTGTTAGAAATTATACCAAATGGTGGAAAGTGGGCAGCTATTTTTCAAATGAATATCAACATTGTACACTCAACATTTAAGCGTAAAACTATAGGTACAAAAATATTGAAATTATTGTTTTTAAACCTTAGGCTAACTGCACTTATTAACATATTTGCAATATGGTTAGATAAAAAATATACTGATTATTTATTAACCTTAAACTATGTTTTAATTGCAAAAAAAAGAATATAATTTTTATGATTAGCCCGTTAATTTCAATCACTATTCCTGCATATAAAAATATTGATTTTTTAAGGAAATTATTAAACTCTATTAGATACCAAACGTACAAAAATTTTGAAGTAATAATTACTGATGATAGTCCAAATGATGATTTGTTAACCCTTGTTGATGAATTTAAAGAATGTTTTATTTTAGTATATAAAAAAAATTTTCCTGCTGCAGGCTCTCCACAAAATTGGAACGAAGGAATTTATGTGGCAAAAGGAGATTGGATAAAAATAATGCATGATGATGATTGGTTTGCAACAAATACAGCACTACAAGTATATGTTGATTACATACTTGCAAACCCTAATGTTACTTTTTTTTATGCAGCTTATTGTAATGTGAATGAAAACGGAAAGACTGAAAAGAAAGAAAATACCTTTTTTGATATTTGGTTGTTAAAAAAATCAATACTGAATATTTTTAAAGAACAAAAAATAGGAAACCCAAGTTGTATTATTTATAAAAAAGATGCTTGTTTAAATTTTGAACCAACATTAAAATGGGTAGTTGATTTTGAATATTATTTACGTTACATTACTAAACACAAAACTGCAAAATACATAAGCAAGCTATTAATATGTGTAGGTATTAATGACGAACAAATAACAAATGATTGCCAAAAAAATATTACTGTTGAAATTCCTGAAAATTTATATATGCTTGATAATTTTGGAGTAAATATGTTGAGAAATGTTTTTGTTTATGACTATTATTGGAGACTATTAAGAAGATTTAATATAAATGATATACATCAAATTAAACCTTATTACCACATAAAAAGCGAAGAAAATGCATCAGTTTTAAAAAAAATGGCTAAAGCACAATCCAAGTTTTCGATTAAAATTTTGCAAATTGGTTTTATATCTAAAATTGTTATGGCTATTAATTTCACCAAGTTTTACTTTTCACCAACATATCGCCCTTCTCAAAACCCCTAAGCTCATTCTCCATCATTTCATTTACTAGCATTGGTAGGGTATAGGTTGGTTTCCAACCAAGTTTCTTTTTGGCTTTTGTGGCATCGCCTATTAATAAATCAACTTCGGTAGGCCTAAAAAACTTTGGGTGTATACCTATTACTTGCATACCTACTGGTAAATTGTATGTTTTATTTGCACAGTTTTTTACAAAAGCTTTTTCGTTTTTGCCTTTCCCTTTAAAGGTAAGGGTGATGCCTACTTCAGCAAAAGCCATTACTACAAAATCACGTATGCTAGTGGTTACGCCTGTGGCTAACACAAAGTCTTCAGCCCTTTTTTGTTGCATCATACGCCACATGCCTTCTACATAATCTTTAGCATGCCCCCAATCTCTTTTAGCATCTAAATTACCTAATAAAAGTGGCTCAGTATCTATACCAAGTGCAAGCCTACTTACGCCAATAGTTATTTTACGTGTAACAAAATTTATACCCCTTAATGGGCTTTCGTGGTTAAATAAAATACCATTTACAGCATACATTCCATAAGCCTCTCTATAGTTTACAGTTATCCAATATCCATATAATTTTGCAACTCCATAAGGTGATCTTGGATAAAAAGGGGTGGTTTCTGTTTGTGGTATTTCTTGTACTTTACCATACAGCTCAGATGTTGATGCTTGGTAAAATTTAGTTTTATCTTGCAATTTTAAAATACGAATAGCTTCCAAAATTACTAGTACACCAGTACCATCACTAGTGGCAGTATATTGTGGTGTTTCAAAACTTACTTGTACATGGCTTTGTGCTGCAAGGTTATAAATTTCGTCAGGCTGCGATAGTTGAATAATTCTTACAATGCTACTGCTATCAGTAACATCACCGTAATGCATTATTAATTTTGTTTCGTACTTTTTATTAAATATTAAATGATCTATACGGGCTGTATTTATTAATGAACTTCTACGCCTAATACCGTGTACTTCATAACCTTTCTCTAAAAGCAACTCTGCTAAATATGCTCCATCTTGCCCAGTAATTCCAGTAATTAATGCTGTCTTCATGTATTTTTTTATTATGTTGCCAAAAATAAGATTAAAACTTTAAGTTTGAAATTCTTTAG
>JANMAV010000268.1:0-3622 GCA_031360055.1 Ferruginibacter sp. | reverse complement strand
ATTATAAAAAATAAAAAACAGTAAAAGTTTAATTATAAAGTGTTTGAAATAAATATAAACTATAAAAAATTGAAGTCTCAAAGTCTCTCTTTGGAGGATTTAGGGAGCTGTACTAAATTATGAATAAAGTAGCCGTTTTTAGAAAAGAGCATTTTAATGCAGCACATAGGTTGCATAACCCTGCATGGGATGAAGCAAAAAATGATGAGGTTTTTGGTAAATGCAACAACCCACATTTTCATGGCCATAATTATGATTTATTTGTACAAGTTATTGGTGAAGTAAACCCTGAAACAGGTTATGTAATGGATACAAAAAAATTAAGTGATATTATAAAAGATAAAATTATAGATAAGTTTGATCATAAAAACTTAAATAACGATTGTATAGAATTTGCAAACCTTAACCCCACCGCCGAAAATATTGTAATAACAATTTACAATTTGCTTAGGCCTAGCATTGATAAAAGTTTGGATTTAAAACTTCGTTTGTACGAAACAGAAAGAAACTTTGTAGAATACCCGGTTAGTTGATTTGTTGGTTGTAAATAATATTTTTTTTTATAAAATTATTATTAGTAACTACCTTTTTCAATTTTTAATTATAATAAAAAAAATAAAATGGCATACAAAAAAGTAGAGAGTTATGATGAAAATGTTACAGCAGGCTTAATAAAAACTTATAAAGAAAGTATAAGTTTATTAGGAGAAGATGCTGAAAGAGAAGGACTAATAAAAACCCCAGAAAGAATTGCAAAAGCTATGCAATTTTTAACACAAGGATACGACCAAGATGCAAAAGCAATTTTAGAATCAGCAAAATTTCATGAAGATATTAGTGAGATGGTAATTGTTAAAGATATAGAATTGTATAGCATGTGTGAGCACCACATGTTACCCTTTTTTGGTAAAGCCCACGTGGCATACATTCCGAATGGATATATTACTGGATTAAGCAAAATTGCAAGAGTAGTAGATGTATATGCAAGGCGGATGCAGGTACAAGAAAGGCTTACACATCAAATATTAGATGCCATTAAAGAATCATTAAACCCACTTGGTGTTGCTGTAGTTATTGAGGCAAAACATTTATGTATGATGATGAGAGGTGTAGGTAAACAAAATTCTGCAACAACAACTTCAGCATTTTTTGGTGAGTTTGAACACCACCAAACTAGAAGTGAATTTATGAAACTTGTTACCTCTGATTTGCATTAAAAAGCCATAATTCATTTTGAATATGAAAAACTCTTTCTGTACTGAAATATTTTTCGGTACAGAATGGATTTAATTTATAAGGGAACCTGTAACTCTTTACTGCTTACGCTCCAAGTAGCTATATTATTACCTTTTGTGCCAAAAAAATCTATTTTTAGTACCCTATTTTCTTTGGGGCCTGTAACAGATACTTTACCAAAATTGTTTTCCTCTACCAACGTACCTGCTACTCTAAATGGATTATTTTTTTCGATACCCGTTGGCTTGCTAATACCAGCAGTGTAAGATGAAATAGTGGCATCGTACAACGTATAAAAACCCTTCTGTTGCAGTTGTACAACTTCACTGTGATGCCTATCGCCACTAAAAAATATAACGCCCGGTATTTTTTGTTCAGTTATAAATTGGATGAGTTGCTGGTACTCATAACTGTAATGCTGCATACACTCATACTTATTAAGAGGGTTTAACACTTGGCTGCCAATTACTATTATTTTGAAGGTGGCTGTGCTATAAATCAATGAATTTTTGAGCCATTCCATTTGAGTAAGTCCAAAAAAATGTTTATCAGTAGATGGTTTTCCATTAACAGAATCGGGCATTTCATCTTCAGTTCTAAAAAATCTATCATCAGTTAAAAACATATCAACATCGCTGTAATTTACAATTGTATAAATACCTTTTTGATCTTCACCATAACTTGGGTTTAACGTATAATTTTTAAATACTTCTCTACTTTCATCTTTCAAAATGAAACTTTTCCCAGCATCATTAGGGCCATAATCATGATCATCCCAAATAGCATATTGTGGCATACTGGCCATAAATTTTTGATATACTTGTTGGCTCCTATCTCTCGATGCTCTATAATTCATTCCCCAAGCTGATCCAAAATCTACCTCACGGGTGTACCAGTTATCTCCCATCCAAACATGGTATGCTGCTTGGGTTTTTGCCATAGTTTCAAAAATGCTTGAATCACCACCATAAGGTTTACCAGGCCTATCATATTCTGGTTGATTTATGTATGCACAACTGCCAGCCAAAAATGTAAAATCAGGTGCCGGTTTTCGGTACTGCCACAAGTCTTGTGTTGTAAATTTTGTTTCAAAATTTGTTTGCACTTTTTTATCATCTATAAATACTTCGTACCGGTAAGTTGTATTTATTTCTAGGCCGTTTATATTTATTTTAATTGGGTTAAAATCATTGCCTAACGCTCCTTTATATGTTACTAATTGGTTTGCTTTGGTAGCTTCCCATTCTCCTCTTATTTTTACTACAGGTGCTTTTATTGCTGTACATTTTACTTGTACTTTTTTTGTGGCGGCGGTTACCTCTAGCCATATTTGTGCTGTACGCATTTGCACATTGCCGGCCCAAGGCCCACTTATCAATCCATCTTTTTGGGCAAATACAAAAGCATTAAAGTATAAAATAAATAATAGTATGATAGAGAATCTCATTGATATATAGTTGTAGTATTAATGTATTTTATACAGAGTAACTTTTAGCTACTTATTTTAACTTAGGGTTTTCAATATGCCTTTGTGCATCTCTATTTGATTTCTTTTCAATGTTTTTTTGAAAAGCTTCTGTTAAGTTTACACCTGTTTGGTTTGCTAAGCTGAGCAATACCCATAATACATCTGCCATTTCATCACTCAAAAAATCTTTAGCTTGCTGTTGGTTTGGTGCATCTTTTCTGTACGACTGTTCTCCAAACTGCCGAGTTATATGCCTACTTAACTCTCCTACCTCTTCCATTAAAATACCCAAGTTGGTTGTTGGGGCAAAATATTTTACACCATAAGTTTTTATCCAATCATCTACCTGCTGTTGAGCAGCATCAAATGTAATTGAGCTCATGTTAATCTTTAATTTTTGTATCTAAAATTATGGTTAAAGGTCCATCATTTACCAATGCAACTTTCATATCAGTACCAAAAACACCTGTGCAAATTTTTTTGTCCAAATCATATTGTAATTGTACAATTAATTGTTCATAAATTGGAATAGCAACTGCTGGTTTTGCTGCTTTAATGTATGATGGTCTGTTACCTTTTTTGGTAGAAGCTTGTAAAGTAAATTGGCTTACTAATAATATTTCGCCATCAATATCTTTTACTGATAAATTAGGTGTGCTATTTTCATCATCAAAAATTCTAAGGTTTACAATTTTACTACTTAGCCATTCAATATCTAGTGTATCATCAGCATCTTCAATACCTACTAAAACTAACAATCCAGTATTAATAGCACTATACATTTGGGTTCTAATTGTAACTGATGCTTGTGTAACCCTTTGTAGTATTGCTTTCACAGGTTATAAAATTACATTTTCTTCATAAATAATTACCGCACTGCATATTATATTAATTAATAAAATTATTAATAAAATCTTA
>JANMAV010000265.1:0-3491 GCA_031360055.1 Ferruginibacter sp. | reverse complement strand
GTTATAAAAATTTCCGTGTTTAGTTTACTTATTTTAAAACACCTCTCATTTACTATTAGCTTTAAATTTATAGAGTAAAACTTTCTAAAAAATTCGTTAATCAATTACAATACTCATCATTTTAAGCGTATTGTTACCAATTATCTCAATCTGTTTTTGCTTCCCCATTTTTGTAGTAACTGTAACAGTGTTTTTACCAATTATAAGTGGTATACGTACATAACTTATAAATGCTGGCAAACTCTGCCAATTTCTAGTATCGGCTTTTTCAGTTACAGTGTTTAAAGCATTTATTGCAAAGCCAGCTATATTTCCAATATTTTTTGCTCTTTCAATTTTCTTTTTTTCATTTTCTTGTTTTACAACTTCGCTAGTATCTAATAGTTTGCTATTGTCATTGTTTTTAGCAAAATTTTCAACAACAATTTCTGTAGCTTTTTCCGTTATTTTTTTTGTTATTTGTCTTGCAAGAGCATTACCCATTTCTATAATAAATCTATCCTTTAAACTTTGTACTGCTACAATTTCTAAATTATGTATTAATTGGGGTTGGGAGTTTATACCATTTATTTGTATAAATTTTTCAATAGGCTTGCTATTTTGCACTTCATACGTTGGTAATGCAATTCTAAATCCTCTAATATCAGCTAATTTTTCAGGTTGTAAGCCATAAGCATTAAAGTCAAAATTAAAGTTGTTATTATTGCCACTCCCATCTATGTAATTAAAACTGTTAATGCCATTGCTGCCTGATGTTAAAAAAAAATTTTTTTCTATTTTAATTGGGGCATTTCCTTCCTCAATAAATAATATAAGTTCACTTTTTATTGAGTCTTTAATTATACTGTTTAAATTAAATATTGTATTAAATGAATAGGTATCTGCAGTAAAGCCCATCATAGCACCAGTACGTGCTACATCATTTTGCAATTGCTCAGGTATACTTACCCCGTAATATAAATTTTTAGTATTACCATATATTTCAGCTGAGTTTCTGTAGGCTATAAATGCATTATTTATATCTCCAGCGGCCTCATAAATCATACCTTGAAGGTTTAGTGCAAATGCATCATTACTATATTTATTTTTACTATTGTTATACTTGCTATTTAATTTATTGTTGCTTAAATTTATACGCCTAGCTTCCACTACAGCATCCTCCATTTTTCCTAAATTTATATAATTTAAAGCTTTATAAAAATGAACCATAAATTGCTCATAATCTTCTCCTAAATAAGTTTGTTCCATTGGGTTTATTAAATTTCCCAAAGCAACATCAGCAAAGCTTTTACTGCTATTTTCAAAAATTGCATCTGCCCTGTTTAAATATATGTTGCTTTGCTCAAATTTATTTTGCAAACGCATTAATCTACCCATTTCCTCATTAAATAATAAAGCGTTTCTACTTTTATTTATTAACTTATTTGTTTCTAAATTTTGCTGTGCTTTTTCGTACTGCTGCGTTTTTATGTTATTGTAGTAATTGCTCATACTTTTGTTGTATGTAGAACAAGAATATAAAAATGACAGTAAAACAAATACCAATAAGGGTTGTTTAAAATAAATTTTCATCAGTAAAAATTTAAGTGGTTATAAAACTGATGTGTATATAAACCCTACAAAGTGTAACGGGGTTTACGTATTATAAATGATTTATCTTTTACCCTACAATATTTTGTATATTAGAGTAAGAATAAAAGCATAATCCAATATTTCAATTTTTTACGTATTTAGCAATTTTTTTATCGCCAATCCAAACTACTTCGTTTGTTTCTATGTTTGTAAGCTCTAAATTTATTTGATACGTTACTGTTTTCTTTCTTTTATATGCATCTACAATAGAATTTATTGAGCCCTGTAAAATATAATCTGCCCCTTTTTCTAAACCAAACTTTTTCATAGTACTTACACTAGAGTTTGTTTGTTGGTCAGCCTTTTCGGCTCTCATTTCTTCTCTCTTTTTTCCACTTTGTACAAGGCCAACTTTTTCTGTGCTTATAAAACTACGCTCTAGATCATTCATAAAAGTTTCTGCTTCTATATGTTCATGACTTTTATTAGTTACAAACCCAACAACAACAACAGGTCTCTTTCCTTTTGCCAATGTAGCGTCAGTCAACCATTTACCAGTTAAAGATTGGCTTATCATCTCCTCTGCGGTAAGTCTGCTATCTGTATTATTCCAACTTCCGTTTATATCAGGAGTTTCTGTAGGATCAATTCTGCTTACTTTATGGCTACATGCTGATAAGAATATAGTTGCAGCAACAATTGATAATGTAAAAATATTTTTCATGACTTTAAGTTTAAATTGTAAAAAATTAATTGAGGTTAACTTGATATGTTTTACCAACATTTTCTAAAATAATTTGGGTATGGATTGTAATAATTTTGGTAAGGATAATAATTATCGTACCTGTTATAATTATTATATCCATCATTATAATTGCCAAACAACTGTCTTTCTCTTCTAAAATTTCTTCTTTCTGTTTTACGTTCAGCTTTTGCCGTTTGAAAATCATAAGCTTTGTACGTTGCTGCAATAGTAGAATTCATGGTTTCAGTACTTCCTAAAGTTGTATTTAAGGAGGTTAGATATTTAAATTCACTTTGTTTGTAATTTGGATTTTGATCATTTACCAAGTTTTGTGCTTGTGTACCAAAACCAACAGTTACCATACCTAAAAAAAGTAATAAATTTTTCATTTTGTAAATTTTAATTTGTAAACCAAATGTAATGCCGTTGTTCAATTTGTAACGTTGGCAAAATGTAAAAGTTACAGCGTTAACAAAAGTTTAGTATTGTAATTTGAAATTCTATTTTTAAAAAAATTGTTAGAAATTTTTTGTTAAGCATAAAAAAAGCGACTTATCAGTCGCTTTTTTTAAATTTAATAAATATTATCTTATGTAAAAAAATATGTCAGATTCTTCTTTTCTTACTTTTTTATAGTTGGCTGTTGCATCATCACTTGCTCTATAACCAATAGGCAAAATTACAGCAGTTTTGTAACCCTTTAACTCTAAAATTTTATCAAATTCTGCTGCATCAAATCCTTCCATAGGGCAAGCGTCAACTTTTTGTTCAGCTGCCGCAGCTAAAGCAGTACCTAAAGCTATGTAAGCTTGTTTTGCACTCCATATTTGTTGAGCTTCAGCAGGAGCAGCACCAATTGTGCTGTTAATCATGCCCTTATAACCATCTAATAATTCAATAGGCATACTTCTTACTGCTGCAATATGTGCAATAAAAGCATCCACATCAGCAGCTTTAATTTTTTCAGGTATTGTAAATACTAAAACGTGTGATGCACTTCCTACTTGAGGTTGACCATAAGCAGCTGCTTGTAATTTGGCTTTTGTTTCTTCATTACTTACTATTACAACTTTAAAGGGTTGTAAGCCATAGCTAGTTGCAGCAAGGTTTGTAGCCTGTAATATGGTATCTAATTTTTCTTGAGATACCACTTCACCATTCATATTTTTAGTGG
>JANMAV010000261.1:0-12692 GCA_031360055.1 Ferruginibacter sp. | reverse complement strand
GTTATAAAATGAATAACAACTTATTATTTTAAGAAAAAATGTACTACATAATATATAATAGCAGCAAATAAGCCACTAATAGGTATAGTTATAACCCAAGCCCATACTAAGTTTATAGTAACACCCCATCTTACTGCACTTAATCTTTTTGTAGCACCAACGCCAATTATTGCACCAGTAATAGTATGAGTTGTACTTACAGGTATTTTTAGCATTTCTGTAATAAATAAAGTAAGAGCTCCAGCACTCTCTGCCGCCACACCTTCAAAAGGTGTAACCTTTGTAATACGTGTACCCATGGTTTTAATAATTTTCCATCCCCCACTCATAGTACCTAATGCTATAGCTGTGTAACATGCCAAGGGCACCCAATTAGGCATTTGATCAAACTTTTCAATTTGCCCACCACTTATCAATGCAACTGTAATGATACCCATAACTTTTTGGGCATCATTACCACCATGGCCAATACTAAATGCTGCTGATGAAACTAGCTGCATTTTTTTAAACCATTTTTCTGATTGGGCATAATTTAAACTGCTCAAAAACAACGTAAATAGGCTTAACGATATTAATATAAAACCAACCAAAAACCACTTAAAATTATTGGAGTAAAATAAAATTTTAAAAGTTGTGCTTTCAAAATGGGTATTAATTTTTGATACATCTGTAACCATTACTTGGCTCAGAAAGTAAACCGTAGCTCCAATAATAATTATAGAAACTATTTTGGGTAAATAACCTTTTCTAAATGAGTTTAAAAACCAAATAGAAATAATAAAAGCCATAAGCATACCTAATATAGGTGCCACTACAATAAAGCCAACTATTTTAAGCATTACAGGTGTATTTATAACGCTAAAGCTACTAGCAGCAGCTACTGCAGCGCCTGTAAAACCTCCAATAAGTGTGTGTGATGAGCTAGATGGTATACCGTACCACCAAGTAATTAAATTCCAAGTAATGGCAGCTAATAAACCTGATAAAATAACCTCTAAGCTAATAGCGCCATTTACTGTTTTTGCAATGGTTTGCCCTACACCATGATCTTTAAAAATAAAGTAAGCCAAAAAGTTAAACACAGCTGCCCAAACTACTGCTTGAAAAGGAGTAAGCACTTTTGTAGAAACAATGGTAGCAATAGCATTTGCAGCATCGTGAAAGCCATTAATAAAATCAAAAATAAGTGCCAGTGCTATAATGGCTAAAAGTAAAATTGAAAATGTTGCCATTAAAATTTATTAAGAATATTTTACAATAATGCTTTCTATCACGTTTGCTGCATCTTCACATTTATCAGTTACTATTTCCATTACTTGATAAATTTCCCGTTTTTTTATAACCTCTTTTGCATCAGCTTCAGTAGCAAATAAACGTTCAATACTCATATCAAAAATATCATCACCTTGGTTTTCTATGCTATTTATTACTACCAATGCATCTGTAATTTTACGCATATTTTTCATATTGCGAAGCTCCGTTACTGCCTTATATACAGCATCGCAACCCAAAGGTATGATATCAGCAAATTTTTTAATTCCAATATCATCTGGGTTTACTCTGTAAAAATTTATTTTTTTTGCAGCGGCATATATATAATCTGCAATATCATCTAAAGCACTAGCCAAATAATGTATATCTTCTCTGTCAAAGGGGGTAATAAAATTTTTACCTAATTCAGTAAATATTTGATGGGTAAAATCATCATTTATATGCTCCATATCTTCAATTTCTTGAATTAATTTAGCACGTTTTTCAAAATCAGGTTCATTTACAACTTCTTTTAATTTATTACCCATTTTCACTAGTACCTCAACTACACTTTCAAATAGTTGATAAAAAATTTTATCTTTTGGTAAAAAGATTTTTAAAATAGAATTAAAGCCCATTGATGATAAATTTTATTTACAAAAATAGTGTTATACCTTTTTATTAATGTGGCAATGTAATTGGTAATAATTTAGTAACATAGATTTTATCCACATATTTTTAAAATTAGTATACGTTTTATATAGGCGTAACCATTTGTTAACATTGTGTTCATACTGCCGTAACATGCAAATGTTCTCTTTGCATTCAAATTACAAGGGCATGAGAATAATATTACTATTGGTTACTTTTTTAGGTTTCACTTTTACAACTTTTGCACAAAATGGTAAAATTGAAGGTAAAGTTACAGATTCAAAAACTGGCCAACCATTATCTGGTGTATCTATAATTGATGTGAGTACTAAAAAAGGTACTGCCTCAAATATTGATGGTACATATAGTATAGTTATAAACGGGCAACCTAAAGTTTCGTTACAATACAGTTATAACGGCGTTACACAACAGGTAGATGAAATTGAAATTAAACCAAATGTACTTACCATACAAGATGTAGTGCTTACCCAAAGAGAAAAAACTGAAGATGCCGTTGTGGTACGTTCAATAAGTACAGCTCGTAAGGAAACTGCAGCTTCACTTATCACATTTCAAAAAAATACTAATACTGTTGCCTCTGTAATATCTGCAGAAAGCATTCGCCGCTCTCCAGATAAAAATACTGGTGAAGTATTAAAACGTACTCCCGGTGCAAGTTTGGTTGATGGTAAATTTTTGGTAATTAGGGGGTTGGCAGATAGATACAACCAAGCTATGCTTAATGGTATTTTACTTACAAGTACTGAGCCTGATAGAAAAACTTTTTCTTTTGATATTATACCTTCTCAAATTATTGATAACATAGTAATAAACAAAGCTTTTGTGCCTGAATTACCTGGCGAATTTGCAGGAGGGTTAATACAAGTAAATACTAAAGATATTCCCGGCAAAAACTTTTTTAATATTCAAATTGGTACTGGTTTTAACAGCCAAACAGTAAGCAATGATTTTTTTAAAGCAAAAGGGGGTAAAACTGATTTTCTTGGTATAGATGATGGTAACCGTAGCCTTCCAGCAAATTATACAGGTAAAGCTGCATTTAACTTAGCTACACAAGCTCAGCGTAACGAAGTAGGAAAAAGCCTTAATAATAATTGGATTGCAAACAAAACCAACGTTACGCCAAATGCATCTTTACAAATTAATGGTGGTTTTAATGGTAAAATTTTTGGAAAAAAAGTAGGCGGTATTTTAGGGATAAGCTACAATAAATCAAACAAATTTGTAGATAGAAAAAATACCTATCAAGATTTAAATGATGGTATTTTTAGTAAAAGCTATGATTATAATGATGATAGATTTACTGAAGAAATTTCATTAGGAAGTTTAGCAAGTTTTACACTACAACTAAACCCTAAAAATAAAATATCATTAAAGTCTATAGTTAATGTAAATACCAATAACTACGTTACCAAAAGAGATGGCGTAAATATTGTAACAGGGCAAGATGTAGTTGGTGGTGAAATTGTATTTAAGCAGAACACTTTTTTTACAACTCAAATAACTGGAGATCATAGTATTTTACCTAACGTAAAATTTAAATGGTACGGTGCATTTAATATTTTAGATGGATACAGTCCTGATCAAAAACGCTACCAATACACTCGTAACACAGGTACACAAGATCCTTACCTGTTGCTTATTGGAAACTCTCTAGCACAAGAAAGTGGTAGTAGAACTTTTCAAACGCTTAGTGATTACATATATACAGGTGGTGGCGATGTTTCTTACACTTACAATCTTTTTGGTAACAAGCAAACTGTAAAAGCTGGTTATATGTTGCAAATAAAAGACAGATTGTTTGATGCTCAATTATTCGCTAATTTTTTACCAAGAGATAATCCAGCTTTAAGACAATTACCGATAGATCAGATTTTTAATGCATCCAATTTTGGTAATGGTACTGATACTAGCAGAATGTTTTCTTTTAACTCCATTAACAACAGAAATTTTAGATACATAGCTAATACTATTTTAAACGCTGGCTTTGTGCAATTTGATAACCAATTTGGTAAAAAAATAAGAGTGGTTTATGGTTTAAGAGTGGAAGATTATGACCAATTACTGGGATCAGTAAAAAAGTTTGACTCAAGATTTTTGAATACCAAAAAAACTGATTTTTTACCTGGAATAAATGCAACTTATAAATTAAATCCAAAAACAAATATCCGTTTATCAGGTTCTCAAACAGTAAATAGGGGAGAGCAAAGAGAATTGTCTCCATTTACATTATTTGATTTTGAATTGAATGCATCTGTACAAGGCAACCCTAATTTAGAGCGTACAAAAATTACTAATATCGATTTAAGATATGAGCTATACCCAAATGCTGGCGAAGCAATAACTATTGGTACTTTTTATAAAGAGTTTAAAAAACCAATTGAGCAAAATTTACAACAAGGCGGCGCCATTTTTCAATATGCAAATGCTGATAAAGCAAATGTTATAGGGGCCGAAGCTGAAATTAGAAAAAAATTAAATGGAATTGAAGCCCTTAAAAACTTTACATTTCAGGCAAATATTGCTTACGTATATAGCAAAATAAAGGATACAAAAAATACTACTGATAGGCCATTGCAAGGTCAGTCTCCATACCTATTAAATGTTGGCTTGTTATACGATTTAGAAAAACAAGGTGTTAACGCTACACTTCTTTTTAACCAAATTGGAAAACGTATTTATATAGTAGGTGATTTGGCAGTAGGTGGTAACGGAACTGTAGCAAATATTTGGGAAAAAGAAAGGCCAGTATTAGACTTCCAAATCAGCAAAAAAATACTAAAAAATAAATCTGAATTAAGATTAAATGTTTCTGACATCATAAACCAAACACAAATATTTTATCAAAATAACGATTCCAAAACAAGCTATAATAAAAATAGTGATGTTATTCGTTTTTCTAGAAAATTTGGAACTACATACAGTCTATCTTTTAATTACTCATTATAATAAATATTTTTTTTTAAATAAATACAACCATGAAAAAGTACATTTTATACCTTACAGCATTAGCCTCGGTAGCCATCACATCTTGCAGAAAAATAGAAACAGATGGCGAACCATTTATAGTACAAGTAGGAGGTGGCAATGGTGGTGGTACTACTGTTGGTAAAACAGTAACCTTAACCGGCCATGTAACAAGAGATACAACTTTATTGGCAATTGATAATAATATATTGAGCGGTATAGTATATGTAGATGCTGGCGTAACCCTTACTGTACAAAAAGGTGCCACAGTAAAAGCTACTTATGCTGGTACTAGCACTGCTGCATTAATTGTGAACCGTGGTGCAAAATTAATGGCCGTTGGTACACAAGATGCTCCAATTGTATTTACATCATCATCTCCAACACCAGTATCTGGCGATTGGGGCGGTATTGAATTATTGGGTAAAGCATCTATTAATTCTAGTAACGGTGGTGCACCAGGGTTATATATTCCTGAAGGTGGTTTTAGTATTAACAATGCAGCAAAAGATGGGTATGCAGGTTCTGGTGATGCTTTGGTGCCTACACCAGTAGATAATGATAATTCAGGTACTTTACAATATGTACGTATTGAATATGCTGGATATGCATTTTTGCCTAACCAAGAAATTAATAGCTTAACTCTAGCATGTGTAGGTAATGGAACTACAATAGATCATATTCAAGTTATTTATGCAAAAGATGATGCTTATGAGTGGTTTGGTGGTACTGTAAATTGTAAATATTTAATTGCTTATAAAACGCAAGATGATGATTTTGATACCGATAATGGATATAATGGAAGTGTGCAGTTTGGTTTAATAGTTAGAGATTCACTAATTGCTGATGTATCAAGGTCAGAAAGTTTTGAAAGTGATAATGATGGTAACGGTAGTACATTAACACCAAAAACAACTGCAGTTTTTTGTAATGTTACATCTTTTGGTCCAGCTGCTACTTCAGCAAATTCAGGTAACAGCAATTATTTATGTGCAGTACAAGTAAGAAGAAATACAGCATTATCAATTTTTAACTCAGCTTTTGTTGGTTGGAAAGAAGGAATAAGATTAGATGCAACAACGGGTACAGCAACTGATAAAAATTATGCAGATAGTTCATTGAGATTACGTGGAAATTTATTAATCAACTGCCTTACTCCATTAAATTTTACTGTTGGAGCATCTCCTACGCCTGGTTTTACTTTTAATACTTTTGATTCTTCATTTAGAGCCATAAATAATAAAAATAAAATTATTGCTGCAACAGCAACTGGTGAGCAAAATACATATACTCGTCCTTTCGATTATAAAAATCCTGACTTTGCTCCATTCGGTAACTCTGCTGTAGTGTTAGCAGCGGCAACAAATAATTATTTTGATGATCCAATTATTTTATCTAGACCATTTATTAAAAAAGTTGACTTTTTAGGTGGTGTAGCACCATCTGGCGAAAATGGAAATTGGTATAAAGGTTGGACAAAATTTGGTTTGTAATATTAGTAAGTACATGTATTAAAAAGGTTGCATTAGTATGAAAGATATTAATGCAACCTTTTTAATTTTACTAATATTAAAATTATGGTAACTTAAAATTTATATTGATGTAACATGTAAAGCTGTACTTGCAGTAAATAGTTACACATGGCACAACAAAATATAACCAAACATAAATATGTTATTTTTTATAGCATACTAATTGTTAGTTTTTTAGTAACACTTTGTTCTACTTATTTGTTACAAAATTTATATGGTAATGAAAATAATGTTCAATTTTTTATAAGAGCTTGTTGGGTAAATATAACTTTTATGGGCGATGCTTTTTTTGCTGCTACAACTATAATTTCTTTGTTTGCCTTTTTTAATAAAAGAGGATTGGCCATTAAACTATTAGTAACAATTAGTATAGCATTATTATTTGTGCAAATAATAAAAAACATTACTAGTGAGTCAGCATTTCACTTGTTTTTTGAAGCCAATAGTTATGAAGGAAATTATATTAATGTTACTTTGTCAAATAGCATCTCATCTCACAGTGTAGTAGCCATTACTTTGGCCTATTTTTTTATAAGTGAAGCTAAAAGTATGTATGTAAAAATTGCATTGGTAATGGGAGCTTTTTTAGTAAGTTGCTCAAGGCTATTTGTAAGTTATGATAGCTTTTTTGCAATTGCTGTGGCTGTGGTGCCAGGGTTGGTATCAGTAATTTTGGTACAGCTTATTTACGTAAAGTTGTATATGCTTAAAAATTATGTTAAAATAAAAAGAAGATATACTCCACAAGTAAAAAACAATAGCTATTTATCCGTTTAAAATATTTTTTGATGGTAAGGTAAATCCAAAACTGCTCCCTACATCTATTTTGCTACGTACATGTATAGTTTGTTTATGAGCCTCAACAATGTGTTTACAAATAGCAAGCCCAAGCCCGCTGCCACCGGCTTTACGGCTACGGGCAAGGTCAGTTCTATAAAACCTTTCAAATATTCTACCTAAATGTTCCTCAGCAATGCCATGCCCATCATCGCTAATTTCTATCAAAATTTTATTGCCATCCATGTTATACAGGCTAGCTTCAATATTACCATTTTCTTTACCATATTTTATAGCATTTTCTATAAAATTTGTCAATACCTGTCTAATTTTTTCTTTATCTGCATACACTGTAATAGTAAACTCACATCCTTTTTTTATGAAACATTTTATATTTTTTTCGTTTGCTTTTAAGTATAAAGTTTCAAATACATCTTTCACCAAATCTTGTATAATAAATGGCTTGTAATTTATTTTCATATCGCCACTTTCAAGCTGTGATATTTCATCAAGGTCGTTTACTAAATTGGTTAGCCTATCTACATTTCGAGCGGCACTAATTAAAAACTTTTCGTTTACTTCTGGGTTGTTTAATGCACCGTTTAACAGCGTATCTACATAGCCCTGTATAGCAAAAATGGGAGTTTTAAATTCATGACTTAAATTTTGCAAAAACTCTTTTCTAAAAGCTTCGTTTTGTTGTAAAGTACTTATCTCCTTATTGCGTTGCTCAGCCCAATCTTCTACATCTTTTCTTACCTCATCAATACCTTTTTGTGGTAGTATATTTTTATAATAAAACTCTTCTCTCTTTGTTGCTTTAGTTTGATAAATAAGTTTGTAAATGAGTTTTATTTTACGATAAATAAATTTTTGCAACGAAAATAAAATTAAGCCATAGCTTCCTGCAAATATTATCATGAATGAAAGGGGAGCTATCCACCAGAGTGGAGCAAAAATAAATATGCCTAAACTTATGGGCACACTTAAAATAGCCGCTGTTAGGGCTGCTAGTTGTTGTGGCGATAATTGTCTATCAGAAATCATAGCTCAAAAGTAATAAAAACTGTTGGCAGGAGGAAAGTGCAGTTGATAGTTTGCTCCATGTAAAAATAAATTTTTAATCCTTCTAACTACCATTGCAATATTAAATGCTCAATAATCAATTATTAAAATACTGCAGCAAAGAGATTATTTTTTATTTTACCGTCAAAAAATATAAAAGGTTAATTTATTATAATTATAAAGCAAAAAACTTTGTAAATCATTAAAAATCTGTGAGCAAAACTTATCGGTAACCACAATTAAAATCTATTATCTACAAAAAAAATCAGAACTTACTAATCAAAAATCAGCAATGAAAATAACTCTCCATAATACTAAAAAAATGCTGCAGTTGGCAAACACTGTCAAAAATCAGTATTCAACTTTATATTTCAAATTTATACCCAACTCCTTTTACTGTAGTTATACAATCAATACCAAGTTTTTGCCTAATTTTTCTTACGTGTACATCAATTGTTCTATCTCCAACTATTACCTCTGTGCCCCAAATACGGCTTAATATTTCATTACGCAAAAATACTTTACCAGGCTTAGATGCTAATAAAGCAACCAATTCAAATTCTTTTCTAGCCAATATAATTTCAGTGTCTTTAAAACTTACAATGTATTTTTCTCTATCTATTACAAAGTCACCAACTTTCACTGTGGTAGCTATATCATTACCCAAACGCCTAAAAAGAGCATTTACTTTACTTACCAATACTTTTGGGCTTATGGGTTTAGTAATATAATCATCAGCACCTGTTTCTAATCCTTTTATTTCAGCATTTTCATCACTCATTGCCGTTAAAAAAATTATAAGTGTTGGGTTAAAAATTGCTTGGCTACGCAAAATATTACATACCTCTAAACCATTTTTGCCAGGCATCATTACATCTAATATAATAAGGTCAGGCTTACTGCTATGGGCTTTTTCAATTGCTTCATCACCATTTTTAGCCATAATAACTTCGTAACCTTCGGCCATTAAGTTAAATGATAAAATTTCTAAAATATCGGGCTCATCATCAGCAATGAGTATTTTTTTATTGTTGGTCATAAATTAAATGTTATGCAAAAGTAAAGTTAAAAGCCATGGGTTAGTTAGTTTACCTTGTTTGCTAGCATTATTAAATTGTTAAGCCCAATGCAACGTTAGCTGTAAAAATTTTGTCTTTTAGGGTAACGTACAACCAATTGTAGCAAATTTTACATAAACTTATTTTAGCATTTTAGTTAGCAAATTAACCCTATTAGTATCCTAAATTTGCAATATAAAGTGACCGTACCACAAATTAGCTCCCATGAAACATTTTTCACTTCTTTTTATTTTACTAGCTTTTATAAATCAAAGTTTTGCACAATTAGATACTAATAATATACCTATTGGCCGCCAAAGCAGGCACGATGATATTAAAAACGAAATAAACGCTTGCGATAAAATGGATGGTAAGCTAGACGGTACATTGCACCTTGGCTTTAATGATAAAGTAAATGCTGAATGTACAAAAGCATTATTTACTACACCTAATGAGCTTAGGTATTGGATAGAAACTAATGAAAAATTATTACCTACCCCAAATGATAAAATACGGTATTTAAAATATGTGGCCTCTTTGTTGCAAAATGTAAGAAAGTTGCGTAAAGATGTAGGCATGTATGCTGATGATTTTCCTGTACTGATGCAAACTTTTGATAAAATTTTAAAGGCAAAAGTATTAGGGCAATCCATGTTGCCATATCTGGAAAAGAGCAATTATGCTATTTCAAAAATATTGTTGCAAGGCTTTGCAGATGATAGCGAATATGTAGATGGCTCAGCAATTGTATATCTAAAATATGCAAATTTGCACTCCGACAAAATTTTACAAACTATTGCTCCATACACAACACAACCCTATGCAGATAGCTTAATTACTGTAGCTTGTAAACTTAACCCTGTACAGTTTTATTCGTATTCTCAAAATATAAATTCTCCAGTGGGTAGGCTTATTCATAGGAGTACAAATAAAATGGTGCAACAAGTTGCTTTATTAAGTAAAACAGATAATGCACTTTTTTACTTTCCTTTTTTAGATGATTTATTATCAGGTAAACAAAATATTGCCGATATAAAAAAAATAGTTGGTGATGGAATTGTAGGTTACGATAGTATAAAATATTTTAAGTTACTTGTACAAACAGCTATTGATTATTCAAAAAGAATTGTTCTTAAAGATACCCCTGTGGCCTACACAGGGCCAAATGGATTACTAAGTACTTTACACAATAAAGCCATTGAACATTTTATTACTCCTATAAATGTGTTACACGAAGTATCAAACCCGGCAATAAGATTTAAAGCTATACAACCCCTTGCCCCAATTGATTTGTATTATATGATGGTAACAGGAGAAAATGATATTTATACCAGTAGCTATAAAAATAGTTTTATAAGAATGCTACAATTAATGGGTACCAAGCCCCGTGGAGATTCTTTATTATTAGCCGTAAATTTTGATAAGTTTAGAAAGTTTATTAAAATGGCAGCCAACTACAATAAGTTAGATACTTTTTTAAAAACAATGCCTGCAATAAGAGCAGAGATGGTTATGAAAGCATTTGTAGCCAATTTAGATAATAATAATTTAGAAGATGCTGTAGATGTGGCCGACTCATATAGTAGCATAACCAATAAAATGTTGCAAGAAAGCATTTTACAAAATGTTAGTACAAATGAGGAATTGGCTATAACAAGTAATAATACTAAAGCAAAAGTAATTTATAGCCTCCTAAAAACAATTTTTTTATCGGCAAATGATAGCAGTATAGATGTAGCTAAACTTATTGGGATACCACCAATTTATGATGTAGCCAAAAATTATATGCAAGATGATAAAGGTAGAATTATAGAGCAAGTGTTTTTTTATGGCGATAAAGATGGTAAAACTTTTTTCATACCTTTTAGAAATAGTTTTAACCCTAATGAGTGGAAAGTAACCGATAAAAAAGAGTGGATAGAAGCAGCATCATTAAAAGGAAATATTACTGTTTACGCCAATAAGCCGTTAGATAATGATGCTAACTTAGATGATACAGCCCAAATACATTTAATAAAATATATGGAAGCAATGGGCATGAAACCAAGTGTTATTGTTCATCGTGGGCATAGTTATTGGCTAGAGCGTACCATGAGCCGTATGCCAGGCGATGCTAAAATTGTTTTATTGGGCTCATGTGGTGGCTATCAAAATTTGAACAAAATTTTAGAAATAAACCCCGAAGCACATATAATTTCAACAAAAGAAATTGGTACAGGAGATATTAATACACCAATATTAAATTATATTAATGCAACTTTTAAAACTGGTAATAATTTGCCTTGGCGTAAAATGTGGCAGAGCCTTACCAAAAGTTTTTCTACTGATCCTAGTCGTGCAGTAAGAGAAAGTTGGGAAAATTATATACCTCCATATAAAAATTTGGGTGCTATATTTTTAAAAGCTTATACCAAAAAAATGGAAGAAGAGTAACATAATATTTTGCACTGCAAGTTTTTTAGCTTGCAGTTTTTTTATGCCGTTTTAGCCGCTCTATATTTGTTTGCTATGTAAATCAATTAGCACATGTTTGTTGCAAATATTTATTTTACTCCAGCGTTGTTTCGCCGTAACCATTGTACCGTTGTGTGAAAAAAATCACATTACAAACACACCCTTTCATTAAACCTATTTCCTAAACTCAAGTCAATACAATTATAATTTTTAAATTGTATTACTATGCTAGTTACCAATCGTTTAAAAAATCAACACTTATTATGGCGTGCTGCTTTTGGCCCAATGGCTGAAAATGTAAGCTTGTTAGATAACACAAATCCAACACAACTTTGGCAAACTTTATTACAAACCTCATCTGGCCAACCAATACAATTAAAAATAGCAACAAACCCATTACAACAAAATGAAGGTATGAATCCTGCAACATTAAGTGCAGATGCTAAGCGTATGTTTCTTAAGCAATCTAAAGATGAGCTTAAAGATATGAACAGCACATGGTTACGATTTATGATAAATAGCAAAGCTCAATTGCTAGAAAAAATGAGTTTTTTTTGGCACGGTCATTTTGCTTGCCGAAGTAATAACAGTTTTTTTTCTGAGGCCCTAATAAATACTATAAGAACTAATGCACTTGGCAACTTTGGCACTATGTTAAAAGCTGTAAGTAAAGAGCCTGCTATGTTGCAATTTTTAAACAACCAACAAAATAAAAAAGGCAGCCCAAACGAAAACTTTGCTAGAGAGGTTATGGAACTTTTTACTTTAGGCAGAGGTAATTACACGGAGGCTGATATTAAAGAAGGGGCAAGAGCCTTTACTGGCTGGGGTTTTGATAGAACAGGTGGTTTTACTTTTAGAAAAAACCAGCATGATGATGGGGAGAAAACATTTTTTGGACAAACGGGAAATTTTG
>JANMAV010000256.1:0-23036 GCA_031360055.1 Ferruginibacter sp. | reverse complement strand
TTCTCAGCAACCCCAAGTCGTTTTTTCATATCATTGGTGGAAAAACCACCGAAAAGTGCTTTGTCACCTTTTGAACGGATTAAGGCAAATCCTTTATAATCTACTCCTCTTTCATAAATAATTCCTGATAGTTTCTTCTCTGATTTTGAAAGTTTTTCTCTTGCAGCAACTCTTGCAATGTCTAAAAGTCGTTTCTCAATAATCTCCTGCTTTCTAGTTTGAACAGCAAAATAAGTTTGTGCAAATGCTACTTCAGATTTTGTTGTATCTCCGCTTTGTGCAATTAGGTAACATGCATATCGTGTAAGTGCAAAATCATTAATTTCTCTTTTTGAACCACTACCCAAATCGACCATTTTCCCGAGGTCGGCAAAATGGTCAGTAATTTTCTCTCCCGCATTTTCACAAGCTGTTTTTGCTTTATCTACAACTTTTAAAAAGTTTTCCCATTTTGAATATGCAAAAATTTCTTGTAGTTCCCTAGCACTCCAACATTCAATGTTGTTGTATTGATAACTTGCATTTTCAAATTTCTCAAACAATTCTAGAATTAATTCACTTTTCATTTAGCGAATTTAACAAGAATTTTTAAATTTTGAGGTGCCCAAAAATTACGTACAACATGTAATTTAGTGCAAGTGTGGCTTAAGTTTGGTATAATTAGCTTCAGTAAATAAATCTATTTTATTTTGAGGTAAAAGAACAATAAAAATTGGTTGATAGTTCTTAATATCAAATTTATAACTTTACCAATCAGTTTATAAGAGAGTTAGGAGTTCTATTACCACAATTTACTCAAAGCCTAAACCCTATGTGCCAGCGTTCATATCTACCGTGTTACTGTTTGTATTTTTAGGTTTCTTCTTTTTTTCTACAGTAAATAAGTATGTTGTATATTTTTGTACAATTTAAATAAAAATTCCATTTTTTTCCTTCTGTTGTAAAAGGTTGTGGCCTGTAAGTTAAATACACTGCTTTGTCTAAATCGGTATGAGCTTTTGTTAAAACATGTGGCAGGTTAATGGATAATACAAATCGGCTAAAAAACTTTTAGGGTATGCTGACCTTGCATCCAATACTTTTTGTGCTGCTGTTTCTATAGCTTTTATTTGTTTGTCTATTGGGCTTAAAGGCCAAGAATTGTGTTTGCAAACTATATCTTTTGAGTAAGGGAAATCATTCTTTATTTTGTAAAAAATATATTTAGATAACAGTCAAAGTGTTGTACAGGCTGAATTTCGAAGGTTGTCATACCATTATTACTAATTTAATGCCGCAAATACTTCAAGTAATTTTAATGTAGAAATTTTATTTTTATTCTTATTTTACTCCATACTTTTCACTATACTTCTTAAACAGTTGTTTGTGCTTATCATCTAAATTTATATCTCTGCCTTGTATAAATGCTCTTACTATTACACTAGTTCTCATATCTAATATATCTCCAGTGCTTAAAATTAAATTAGCATCTTTTCCTACTTCAATACTGCCAGTTTTTTCAGCAATGCCTAGTATTTTTGCAGCATTAAGTGTAATAGCTTGTAATGCCTGCTCTTTAGTTAAGCCATTAGCAGCGGCTGTACCAGCGTTAAACATTAGGTTACGACCTGTGCTTTGATCATGCTCATCAGTTATTGCAAACAATACCCCAGCATTTTGTAATACAGCAGGAGTTTTAAATGGTTGGTCAATATCATCATCTACCATTGTAGGCAAATTGTGCATTTCTTGCAATATAACTGATATGTTATTTTGTTGTAGCAAAGGGGCTATCTGCCAACTTTCTGTAGCACCCACAATGGTTACATCAAACCCAAATTCATTTACAAAATCAATAGCGGTAAGCATTTCTTTTACAATGTTACAATGTATAAATAACCGTTGTTTTTTGGTAAATATATTTTTAGTTGCTTCAAACTTTACATTGGTTTCTATATGTACTGCCATTGCATTATATGCTTTTGCTTGCCTAAAAAATTGCTTTACCATTTCTATTTTTTCTTTAGCAGCTTTTAAAGGGTCGCCGGTTGGCTCTACGCCAGTTCTATTGGGCCTAACTAATAAAGAGGGCATAAAAAAATGCATACCATTATCTTGTTTATAAACAGCATCTTCCCAACTCCATGCATCAAATTGTACTACTGATGATGAGCCGCTAATAAGTGAACCTTGTGGTACTACATGGGCAAATAAAATACCATTACTACGTAGGGTATTTATTATTTTAGAGTCAGTATTGTAGGCTACAATACTTTTTACATTTGGGTTTAGTTCACCTAGTTCATTGTAATCGTTACTGCCTTTTACTTGGCTTTGTATTTCTCTTAAACCAATGTTTGTGTTTGATAATATTAGGCCTGGGTAAAGTTGCATACCCGTTGCATTAATTACGATAGCTGTAGCAGTAGGGGTAATATTTGTAGCAATATTTGTAATTTTTCCATTGGTAATTTCTACAGATGTATTTTCTAAAACTGAACCAGTACCAGTATGTATAGTAGCGTTTGTAATTATGATTACACCTGCTTGCGGTTTGGCTGGCAATATATTATCCTGAGCTTTTGCATTTATACATAGTACAAAGCTTATCAATATTATTATATTTTTTTTCATGTATAATTTTTGTAAATTTTTTTATTAATTTTTTATTTTTTCACACAGCCTGTCCCTTTTTTATTGGAGCAAACATCAATAAAGGCAAAATAATGGCTTCATAAATAAAGGGTATGTTATTTATAGGTTAATACTAAACTCCTAACCCCCTAAACTCCTAACCCCCCTAAACCATAAGCCCCTCATCCCTTCAACTCTTGATCCCTACTTTTCATCATCATTTTCAATATCTAATAATCCGTGTGCATGTTCGTAAGTTTCACATTCATTTACTCTACGTAAACTGGCTCTAGCAGGAGTTGAATTTCCACCATCTTTTTTTTCGTCTAATAACTTTTGTATAAGTCTATTTCTTTCTGCAGCTATATCCTTACGGAGTTGTAAATCTTTTTCTATATCAAAATATAAAATCCCATCTACAAATGTTTTTTCCGCTTTAGCGTATATACTTAATGGGTTATCAGTCCAAATAACAATATCAGCATCTTTGCCAACTTTTATACTACCTGTTTGCTTATCTATATGTAACATTTTTGCAGGGTTAAGGGTAACAAGTTTTAATGCATCCTCCTCACTCATACCGCCATATTTTATAGCTTTTGCAGCCTCTTGGTTTAGCCTACGTGCCATTTCAGCATCATCACTATTTACGGCAACATTTAAACCTACTTTATGCATTAAGCTTGTATTGTACGCTATAGCATCTTGCACCTCCATTTTATATGCCCACCAATCACTAAAGGTTGATACGTTAGCACCGTGTGCTTTCATTTTATCAGCCACTTTATAGCCCTCTAAAATATGGGTAAATGTGTTTATGGTAAAACCAAATTTTTCTGCCATACGCATTGTTTCTATAATTTCACTTTGTACATAGCTATGGCAAGTAATAAACATTTTTTTATTCATTATATCTACTAAAGCATCTAACTCCAAATCTCTTCTAACGGTTTTTCCACCCAAACCTTTTAAGGCAATTTCATAATCTTTTGCTCTTGTAAAGGCATCTATTTGTACCTGCTCTACACCCATTCTACTATCAGGAAAACGGTTGTTGTTTTGTGCAGGGGTACGTTTTACATTTTCTCCCAATGCAAATTTAATAAATGGGTCTGCACCTACAAATTTTAAGGCTGTATCATTTACTCCCCAACGATGTTTTATAAGTTGCGTTTGCCCCCCAATTGTGTTGGCACTACCATGTAAAATGTGAGAGGTTGTAACCCCACCACTGAGTTGCCTATAAATATCAATATCATCGGGGTCTAGGTTATCTCCTATACGTACTTCAGAAGTTACCGACTGCCCACCTTCATTTACTGATGCTGTAGCTATATGGCTATGCTCATCAATAATACCTGCGGTTACATGTTTGCCAGTGCCATCAATTATTGTGGCTGAGCCAGCAGTTAAATTTTTACCAACGGCTGCTATTTTTCCGTTTTCAATCAATACATCTGCATTGGTTAAAATACCTGCAGTTTCATTTGTCCATACGGTTGCATTTTTAATCAAAACATTTTGTTGGGTAGGTAATGTTGCCATACCATAACCCATATTTGGGTACAATAATTTACCAATAGTTATTGCTTTATCATTTTTAATACTATCCGTTTTTGATGGCAATTCAGCTATAAAATTTGCCATCCAATTTACACTACTGCCTGTACTATCAGTACCTGTACCATTCCATTGTTTGCCATTATTTATACCACTCAATCTGTATCCTTTTTTTGCTTTTTTTGTTTCATTAAAATATAATTTTATAAAAGAGCCATCATTATTGTATTTGGTGGTTATGGTATCATTTAATATAACATCTGCATTTGTATTATCTTTTACATCTAATACAAACATTTTTTTGTTATTTGCTGATAAAATGGTGAGGTTATATTTTCCTTTACTGTTTTTTCCCTCATCCTCTTTTACTATATTTTTTTCGCCTTGAACCCAGTTTTGGAGTATGTTAGTTTTTTCTACAAAAATGTTTCCTGAAGTAATAATGAAATTTGCTTGCTTACCCACCTCAATACTACCAATTTCAGCAAACATATTCATTAATTGTGCAGGGTTTTTAGTAAGTGCATTTAATGCAGTTTTTTCTGAAAGACCGTACTGTATTGCCTTACGTAGGTTTGGTAAAAACTGTTTTGTATCTCTTAAATCTGCAGTGGTTAAACAAAAATTTATATTTTCTTTTTCAAAAGCAGCTGGGTTAGTAGGTGCCATTTCCCATTGTTTTAAATCTGCAAGAGATACAAAGCGTACGTCAGCTGGGTCTTCAACATCAATAGCTATAGGAAAGTTTATTGGTAGAATATAGCTAGCTTTTGATGCTTTAATTTCGGCCATGCGTTGGTACTCATTTTGCCCTGCTTTAATTATAAATTGTACACCAAACTCATCGCCAATTCTATCTGCACGTAAATCATTCCACTTATCATTTGCTTCAAAAATTTGCGGTAAGTTTAGATTATTATTCCATGCTTGTAAACTTAAATTTGTTCCCTCAGTTATTGGTTTAGTTTTGTACCATTGTGCATCTAAAAAAGTTTGTCTAAGTAAAGCTATACAACCCATTAAGCTACCTGGGTAACTTTGTGTACTAGTTCCTTTATTAAAACTATAATAAGCTGCTGCTCTTTCTTTTATTAGAGCCAAATTCTCCTTTCTATTACTTAAATCAACAAGTGCACCTGTGCCTCTAGCTATGCCATCTTTTTGGTGAGTTAGCACTACTCCAAAGCCAGCATCTCTTAATTGTTTTGCTTTAACTTCATCTGCAGCAAAAATAGTTGCTCCATTTATTTCAGTTTTTATAGCTTGGTTCCATCCAAAAGCTCCTTTAGTATTTGTTGTTAATTGTGCTTGTGCAAAAAAGTTAAAAGGGCCTGCTGTACGGGTAGGTGTCGCAATACCGTAATCGCTAAATAAATCTATAAAAGATGGGTATATATATTTACCACTACAGTCAACTAACACAGCATCTGTGGGTACAGGTAGGTTGGAACCTACCGCTAAAATTTTACCATTTTTAATTACTAATGTTGCATTGGTTACTGTTGTATTAGCATCTTTTACTATGGTGGCATTTTTAAATACTACATAGCCATTTCTTACATCTGCCACACCATTTACTGGAGCTGTTTCTTGGCCAAAACCAATAAGATATATTTGCATAATAAGCAAATAAATCAGCGCTATCTTACCATACTTCATACTAAAAAGTTAACATTTAATAAATAATTGAGAAAGTAATTTACTACAACTTAGGTTATTGCCATAAATATTGCATCTATTTAATTAAAATAACAGAACATTTAAATTTTTTACACCTTAAACTGCTTTTAGATTTGCTATTTTTGTACAATGAACATTGCTTCTTATATAGACCATACTATACTTAAACCTACAACAACAATTACTGAAGTAAATGCCATTTGTAATGAAGCATTGGATTACAATTTTGCAGCAGTATGTGTGCCACCACTGTTTGTAAAAACTGCAAAGGCCACATTGAGCAATTCAAGCATCAAAGTAGCTACTGTTATTGGTTTTCCTTTCGGGTACAGTGCAATAGAGGCAAAGGTTGCTGAAATTGTATTGGCTATACTTGACGGGGCTGATGAACTTGATGTTGTAATAAATATAAGTGCAATAAAAAATAATGATTGGCAATTTTTGGCAAATGAATTAAATGCCATAATGCCAATTATAAAAGCTAAACAAAAAATTGTAAAAATAATTATTGAAACTGGCTTGCTTACTACAGTAGAAATTATTAAGTGTTGCGATTTGTATGGCATTGCTGGAGTTGATTACATAAAAACATCTACCGGGTATGCAGCACAAGGGGCAACTGTAGAAGTTGTACAATTGATACGTAAACACTTGGCTAATTCTATTAAAATAAAAGCTAGTGCCGGTATAAAAACTGCAACATTTGCAAAGCAATTAATAGAAGCAGGAGCTGATAGATTAGGTTGCAGCAGCAGCGTTGCTATTATGAATGAAATAGAACAATAGCTTTTTAAATATTTTATAAAATAAAAATCATCCAAAAATAATTTTCATGAAATTAATTATAACAATTACAGCATTACTTGTTTGCCAATTTGTTTCTGCTCAAACTGTTGCTGACAGTGTATTTGTTGGTACTGCAACTGTAATTAAAGATAGTAGGCTTGATGTGCTAGCTGAAAAATATTTGATAGCCCAAACGGCTGTAAAAGTGGTAAAATACGGCAATGGTTTAACAGCAGCAAAAGGTTATAGGTTAATGGTTATTAATACAGCTGATAGAAATTTAGCAATGAATATACGATCAAAACTATATCAATTATTTCCTGATCAAAAACAGTATATGAGTTTTCAAATGCCCAACAATAAAATAAAAATGGGTAATTACTTAGATAAGTCTGATGCTGAAAGAGCTAAAAAACAAATAATGGCTATGAAGCTTGTACCTAATAATGTGTATGTAGTGCAGGAAATGATTGAGGTAAAACAGAGTTTATTGGAAGAAGAAGAAAAGTAGGTGAGAGGAGTAGGCAATTAATAATTAGTAGTTGGCAACAGCACATACTAATTGCCAAAATTTCATCAAATCAACAAACCTACAATTTCAATAATCAATGAAATAAACAACAAATTAAGAACAAATCTTTAATCAACGAACCAACAAAAAAACGAACCAATTAATTAACAAATCAACAAACCTCAATAGCTTGTTACAAAATATTAAAGCATTAGCTGCTTCTTACAAAAACGAATTTATTGAAGTACGCAGGCACATACATGCAAACCCTGAGTTAAGTTATAAAGAGTTTAATACCTCTTTATTTATACAACAAAAGCTCACATCATATGGTATACCTTTTACGGTTTTGGCTACAACTGGTGTTGTGGGGATTATAGAAGGTAAAAACGCAAAAAGTAGAATTGTTGCCCTTCGTGCTGATATGGATGCCCTGCCTATTATTGAGCAAAATGATGTGGAATATGTTTCAAAAAATATTGGTGTAATGCATGCTTGTGGGCATGATGTGCATACAACTTGTTTATTAGGTGCCGCAAAAATTTTAAGCGAAACAAAAGCTGAATGGGAAGGTACAGTTAAGCTTATTTTTCAGCCCGGCGAAGAAAAAAACCCTGGTGGAGCAAGCATAATGATAAAAGAGGGTGTACTTGAAAACCCAGCTCCAACAAAAATATTTGCTCTGCACGTACACCCCGGTATGGAGGTAGGTACTTTTAGTTTTAGAGGAGGTATGGTAATGGCAAGTGCCGATGAAATTTATATAACCATAAGAGCAAAAGGAGGCCATGCTGCTGCACCACAACATACTGCCGATACTATTTTAGTGGCTGCACAATTAGTAGTAAGCCTACAGCAAATAGTGAGTAGAAATAATAATCCATTTAACCCTACGGTACTATCAATTACATCTATACAAGGTGGTAACACAACTAACGTTATACCTAGTGAAGTAAAACTAATGGGTACACTACGAGCCATGAATGAGGAATGGCGTTTTGCTGCCCACGACCTCATAAAAAACCAAACCAATGCATTGGTACAAGCACTTGGTGCTACCGCCGATGTTACGATAGATGTTGGTTACCCATTTGTACAAAATGATGAAGCATTAAGCTCAACAGCACGTACACTTGCCGAGCAATTTGCCGGTGCCGAAAATGTAAGCGAAACAGAACTAAGAATGGGTGCTGAAGATTTTGCTTTTTACTCTCATTTAATACCAGCTTGCTTTTTTAGGCTAGGTGCAGGCAACCAAGAAAAAGGCATTATAAATATGGTACACACACCTGTTTTTAATGTTGATGAAAATGCTATTGAGCAAGGAATGGGCATGATGGCTTGGTTGGGGATGAAAGGGTGATTAGTTGATTTGTTGTTTGGAAATAGGAATTTGAATTTACCTCAGCGTAAACTGTATTAACTCTTTGCTTTGCGGTAAAATTGAATTGGCAAAAGTGAATAACAATACATAAACTTTCACTATTAATAAAAACTAGCGTTTCATTATAAGTTTATGAATTGAATATTTCACTAAATCACTTAAAGCATTTCAACTCATAAATTCATTATAACACCTGCCCTTCCAATAAATCTTCAAAAACTTCCCTTCTTCTTATTACCCTTGCATCGCCATTTTCAATCATTATTTCAGCTGGTTTAAGGCGACTATTAAAGTTGCTGCTCATTTCAAAACCATATGCACCTGCATTGTAAAAAGTTAGGAAATCGCCTTCTCTTACTTCAGGTAATGTTCTATCCCATGCAAAAGTATCAGTCTCACAAATATTTCCTACAACAGTGTAAATACGTGGTGTTCCGCTTGGGTTGCTTACGTTTTCAATGTGGTGGTATGCATCATACATCATAGGGCGTATAAGGTGGTTAAAGCCACTATCTACCCCTACAAAAACTGCTGATGTTGTTTGCTTTATTACGTTTGTTTTTACAATCATATACCCACACTGGCTCACTAAATATTTACCAGGTTCAAACCACACTTGTAATTTTTTGCCTGTTTCTGTTTCATATTGTGCAAAGGCCTCCGCCACTTTTTCACCAAGCATTTTTACATCTGTTTCTTTATCGCCAGGCTGATAAGGCACTTTAAAGCCACTGCCCAAATCAATATATTTTAATGAAGGGAAATGCTCAGCCATACTAAACATAACTTCTAGGCCTTCTAAAAAAACATTAATGTCTTTTATTTCGCTACCGGTGTGCATATGTATGCCTTCAACCAATAAGCCAGTGGTTTTTACAATTCGTTCAATATGTCTCATTTGGTGTATGCTAATGCCAAATTTACTATCAATATGGCCTGTACTAATTTTGTAGTTACCACCTGCTAAAATGTGTGGGTTTAGTCTTATACAAATTGGATAGGTACTTCCAAACTTACTACCAAATTGTTCTAAAATAGAAATGTTATCAATGTTAATATTTACACCTAAGTCTTTAGCTTCTAGTATTTCTTCAAAGTCAACACAATTTGGGGTGTATAAAATATTTTCTTTTTCAAAGCCAGCCATTAGCCCCAATTTTACTTCGTTAATGCTTACACAATCAAGGCAAGCGCCGAGGCTATGTATATATTTTAGCACATTAATATTAGTTAGTGATTTGCAGGCATAAAACATCCTTGCATCACAATTTTTAAAAGCATTGGTAAGCTTTTCGTACTGTTGTTTTATAGTTTCACTTTGGTAAACATACAATGGTGTGCCGTATTGTGTGGCAAGGGTTTGAAGTTGATGAGTTGATAGCATAATGTAGATACAGCCCCTTAAATCCCCCGAAGGGGGACTTTTAAAGTCTGTTTATTTTAGGTTATTAAATATTGCTTAAAGTTTATTTTTATTTTATTAAAGTATAAACACAAAAATTAGCCCTATACCTGAAGGGGTAGTATTTGAAACCGCAATATTAATTGGAAAGTATAATGTATTGGGGGCTCAAAGTCCCCCTTCGGGGGATTTAGGGGGCTTCTTGTTTTATGTCTAAATTAGTATTCATTTCTTCAGTTGTATTATCCGTTGTATCAGCTAAAATTACGTCATCGGTTTCAATTGGCAAAATTGATGTTGTATTTTCATTATCAACTAACGTTTCATTCATTAAAACAACGTCATCATTTTCAGCAATTGTTTGTTGCTCAAATTCAATTGCAATTTCATCAGACTCTTGCCCTGTTTCTCCCCCTTCGGGGGAGTTAGAGGGGGCCTCTTCGTTTTGGTTAGAGGGGGCTTTTGGGTTTGGTGTGGCTGTAATTGCATCCAACAACAACTCACTAATTTTTGGCAGATCATTAGCACTGTTTATCCCAAAATAATCCATAAATGATTTTGAAGTAGCATAAATCAATGGCTTACCAACTGCATCTTCATTACGACCACTAATAATTACTAAATCTTTTTCCAATAATTTTTGCACAGCATAATCGCAATTAACACCTCTGATACTTTCTATCTCACTTTTGGTAATGGGTTGCTTGTAAGCAATAATACTTAAGGTTTCTAACGATGCTGTTGATAACCTTTTAATAAACTTATCACCGTTTATTAATGCTACTGTTTTGTGATACTGAGGCTTAGTTAAAAATTGCCAGCCACCTCCACTTTGCTTTAGCTCAAAAGCATAAAACTCAGTATCATATTTTTCAGCAATACCATCAATAGCGGCTTGCACTTGCTCCATATCTGCCCTATCTTCTATAAAACCAAGGGCTGTATTTACAAGCTCTGTAATTTCAGCAGCCGGTAATGCTTTATCGCTTGCAAAAATTAAGGCTTCAATATGTGGTATGATTTGGGAGATTTCCATGTAAGCAGTTGGCAATTGCTAAGAGGCAGTTGGCAAAGGTTTACTATGCCAAATACAACTTTTATAAAATTGGTGTTTCTAAAATTATTTTTTTTGAAAATAGTAATAAATTATTATTTACTTTAAATTGAATGTGATGCTTGCTATCCGCCTTTTGCCAACTGCAAATTGCAAACTGCCACTTGCCCACTGCTACTTGCAAACTAACCTTGCAACGCTGCTGCACCACTCACTATCTCACTTAACTCGGTTGTAATAGCTGCTTGTCTTGCCCTATTATAACTAATTTTTAGTGATTTTAATAACTCATTTGCATTGTCGCTAGCTTTATCCATTGCAGTCATACGGGCACCATGCTCACTAGCATTACCATCAAGCACAGCTTTGTACAATTGTGTATTTAATATTTTTGGCATTAACTCTGCCACCAATATTTCTTTGCTTGGTTCAAAAATAAAATCAGCATTTGTTTTAGTTGCAACCTTTGTTGCTTTTTGTACTGGTAAAAATTGCTCAGCAATATACTCTTGTGTAGCAGCATTTTTAAATTCACTAAAAACTAATTCTACCTTATCTACTTCGCCATTTGCAAAAGCATCCATAGCATATTTAGCAGCATTTTGTACTTTTTCAAAACTAAGGCCAGTAAAAATATCCCAATATGTATCAACCACTTTAAAACCATTTTTTGCAAAATGCTCAAACCCTTTTTTACCAATAGGTAAAAAACTTACATTTCCTTTGGCTTGTTGTGTAGCATATTTATCTTTTACTACCTGTTTTGCAAGCTTTATTAAATTACTATTATAACCGCCACAAAGTCCTCTATCACTAGTTACAATAATTATCATTACTTTTTCTGGCGCTCTTTCTGCTGCTAAAGCCATACCTACCTCTCCTTCGCTATTGCTCACAATATTGCTAAGCATTTCTTGCAATTTTTGAGCATATGGCCTCATTTGAGTAATTGCATCTTGTGCACGCCTTAGTTTTGCAGCACTTACCATTTTCATGGCTTTGGTTATTTGTTGTGTACTTTGTACGCTTTTTATACGGGTTCTTACCTCTTTTAATGCACCACTCATGCTATATTAATTTAGATATATTCGTTTTAAAGCGGCAAAAGTAAGCAAATTGAAGGAAATTGAGGGAGGTTTTTTTGGTAAGGAATCTAACCTATAAAATTAAATCTAAACAAAAAAACTATTCAATTTTATCAATAAAACTTTGTATTGTTTTATCATCAATGTTATCTTGCTCAGATTTATCAAAAATATCAATAAGGTAAATTTCTTTTTTAATAATTTTAATATGGGTAATGACCCTTGATCCACCACTTTTACCTTTACCTTTAGATGCAATAGACAAACGTATCTTGTAACAATTTTTACCCAAATCAACTCCTTGTTTAGGGTTAATGGCTAGGCTGTTAATTAGGTAACATACTCCACTTTAAGTGAAGGATATTTTTTGACCAACCTTTTTAAGGCCTTCTAAAAGTGTAATATGGTTTTTACTTTATAGTTCATTTATCAAATATTTAACATCTCTTGCTTTAAGCTTACCTTTTGTAATTAAATTCATTTCTTCCACTGCTTCTTTTAAGCCATCTAAAATTTGTTTTTTACTTAAAGGTGTGTAATCTTCTTCTCCCACTTCCTCCATTTTTTTAATAAATGGTATTTCTTTTGCAAATTGTACAAATAAGTGGTACTTGTTGTTAGGTATATGTAAGGTTATTTGTCTCATTGATAAAAAATTTAATTACAATTTAATTAAAACCCGTCTATTCTATTCCAAAAAAACTTATTTGTACATTTGCAATCGTATTTTAAAATATGCATTACTGTCATTTTGGCTAAAAACCATTTAAAGCATGTTATTTGGGTATGAGGCAGGGGCAATGGTGAATAGTGAATAGTGAATAAAACTGTCGTCTATATTAACATTTAACAATCTAACATCTCAATACTAAGTACTAAATACTCAATATTATATTATGCTCTCTATTATTTCTAAAATGTTTGGTGGCAGCAAAAGCGAAAAGGATGTAAAAAAAATACAGCCCGATGTTGTTAAAACAAACGAATATTTTGCACAATATGCAAAACTTACTAACGATCAATTACGTGGCAAAACCATTGAATTTAAAGCCCGTATTAAAGAATATTTAGCACCTACCGATGCTGAAATAGATACCAAGAAAATAGCTGCTGAAAATCTTCCAACTGCTGATATTGATGGTAGAGATATTATTTATAAGGAAGTAGATGCATTGCAAAAAAACCGTAACGAAAAAATTGAAGAAATTTTAAAAGAGTTACTTCCTGAAGCATTTGCAGTTGTAAAAGAAACAGCTCGAAGGTTTAAAGATAACGAAAGCCTAAAAGCTACTGCTACTGAATTAGATAGGGAACTTGCAGTTACAAAAGCTCATATCACAATAGATGGAAATGAAAGTATAACCCAAAATAATTGGCTTGCAGCAGGTACACCAGTAAAATGGAATATGCAGCATTATGATGTACAGCTTATTGGGGGTGCAGTATTGCACAGTGGCCGTATTGCCGAAATGGCAACTGGCGAAGGTAAAACCCTAGTAAGTACCCTACCTGCATACCTTAATGCACTTGCTGGCGAAGGCGTTCACATTGTAACCGTAAACGATTATTTAGCCAAAAGAGATAGCGAATGGAACGGACCTATTTTTGAATGGCTTGGCTTACGTGTAGATTGTATAGATAAGCATGAGCCAAATGGTGATGCCAGACGAAAAGCATACAATGCCGATATTACATACGGTACAAACAATGAATTTGGCTTTGATTATTTGAGAGATAATATGGTGCACAGCCCCGATGAAATGGTGCAACGCAAGCACCACTATGCCATGGTAGATGAGGTTGATAGTGTGTTGATAGATGATGCCCGTACACCATTAATTATTAGCGGTCCCATAGGCCATAGTGATAATACCCAACAATTTTTTGATTTAAAACCCCGAATTGAAAAACTTGTTGAAGCCCAACGTAAAGCCGTAAACTCATTTTTAATAGAGGCTAAAAAGAAAATTGCCGAAGGTAATGATGATCCTAAAGATGGTGGTTTGGCATTAATGAGAGCACACCGTGGTTTACCAAAAAATGGTGCCTTAATTAAATATTTAAGTGAGCCAGGCAACAGGGTAAAACTACAAAAAAGCGAAAACTATTACTTGGCCGATCAGCAAAAGCACATGCCCAAAGTTGATGAAGAATTGTATTTTAGTATTGATGAAAAAAATAACCAAGTAGAGCTTACTGAGAGTGGGTTAAACCTCATTACCCGTAGCGGCGAAGACCAAGAGTTTTTTGTGCTACCCGATATATCTACCAAAATTGCAGCAATAGAAAAAACCGATTTGTCGGCTGAAGAAAAACTGCAACGTAAAGATAATTTAATGACAGAATATTCTCTTAAATCGGAACGTATTCACACCATACAACAATTACTAAAAGCTTACACTTTATTTGAAAAAGATGTGGAGTATGTTATAATAGAAGAAGAGGTAAAAATTGTTGATGAACAAACAGGCCGTATAATGGAAGGACGCCGTTACAGCGATGGTTTACACCAAGCATTGGAGGCTAAAGAAAATGTAAAAATTGAAGCTTCTACACAAACTTATGCAACAGTTACTTTGCAAAATTATTTTAGAATGTACCATAAGTTGGCAGGTATGACGGGTACTGCCGAAACAGAAGCTGCAGAACTTTGGAGCATTTATAAATTAGATGTGGTAAGCATACCTACCAACGTAAAAGCTATACGAATTGATGGTGAAGATTATGTATATAAAACTACAAGAGAAAAATACAAAGCCGTTATTGATGAAGTAGAAAAAAACCGTGCCGCTGGCAGGCCAACATTGGTAGGTACAACATCGGTAGATGTGAGTGAGTTGATAAGTAGAACACTGAGGCAGCGAAATATACCTCACAATGTATTAAATGCAAAACAGCACAGCAAAGAGGCGCAAATTGTAGCCGAAGCTGGCCTTGCTGGTGCAGTAACTATAGCCACAAATATGGCTGGTAGAGGTACCGATATTAAACTAGGTGCTGGCGTAAAAGAGGCTGGTGGCTTAGCTATTGTAGGTACCGAAAGGCATGAAAGTAGAAGAGTAGATAGGCAGCTTAGGGGTAGAGCCGGCAGACAAGGCGACCCCGGTAGCTCTATATTTTTCGTATCGTTAGAGGATAACCTGATGCGTATGTTTGGTAGTGAACGTATAGCAGGGCTAATGGATAGAATGGGATATAAAGAAGGAGAAGTTATACAGCACAGTATGATTACCAAAAGCATTGAAAGAGCCCAGAAAAAAGTTGAAGAAAATAACTTTGGTACTCGTAAGCGTTTGCTAGAATATGATGATGTAATGAACAAGCAGCGTAACGTTGTATATGGCAAACGCAACCATGCTTTACACGGCGAAAGGTTGGCATTAGATTTAGATAATTCATTTTACTCAGTAGCAGATGGAATAATTAATAAATACAAAAATGAGTTTGATTTTGAAGGGTTTAAATTGGCTGTAATAATGGCTTTTGCTATGGAAACTTCTATTACAGAAGCAGCGATAGAAAAAGAACCTATTCAAACATTATCAGATAATTTATACAACGAAGCCATTGTACATTATAGCAAAAAAAAGATGGCAATGGGGGAGCAGACCATGCCAATAATAAGCAATATTCGAAAAGAACAAGGTAACCATATTGAAAATGTAGCCGTGCCATTTACGGATGGAAAAAAAGGTATACAAGCTCTTGCAAACCTTGATAAATATTTAGCTACTAATGGTGTAGAACTTGGTAATGCATTGGAACGCAGCATTACCCTAAGCACTATTGATGATGCTTGGAAAGAGCACCTTAGAGCAATGGACGATTTACGCCATAGTGTGCAAACCGCTGGCTATGAGCAAAAAGACCCTTTGGTAATTTACAAGATAGAAGCGTTTGCAGCTTTTAAAGATATGGATGATAAAGTGAACAGAGATATTGTGAGCTTTTTATGCCATGCCGCTATACCAATTGAGCAAACTAATGCTGGCCAAATAAAAGAAGGTAAAGAGCAAAAAACTGACCTTAGAAAAATGAATATGAACAAGGTACAAATAGATGCCGCTGGCGAAGATTATACTGCTAATGAGAAAGATTATTTCGATCCATCTGGTGGAGGTGAAGCCGTAAAGCAAGCTCCAATTGTTAGAGAAGAACCAAAAATTGGTCGTAATGATTTATGCCCTTGTGGTAGTGGTAAAAAATATAAAAATTGCCATGGTTAATGGCGAATAATTTTTATAAAAAAGCGGCAAATCTATTTGTAGATTTTGCCGCTTTTTATTTTTTATTACCATTGTCATAAAATAATAACAACTCCTGCATATTTTCTTTTAGTAAACCAGATCCTTGATCAAAAAAATTATCCTTTTGTTGTTTAGATAATTTATTGTCAGAAGATTTTTTAATTAAAGCTTTTGCTTCAGTAGCTATATCAAAATAGGTACTGATGTTTTTCTCGTAAAAAGTATTAATTGCTTCAATTTTAATTAAAACATCTTCGTAGCTCTCAACGCTTTCATAAATTTGTTTTACGTTTTCAGGGTTATATCTTCTGGGAATAGTATCGTATAAAGCTTGTATTTGTTTAGTAATTTCCATAATCGGCAATACTTTAAAAAGTGTAAATTTTTTATAAAAGATAATATGTAAATTATTTTTTTGCTTGATCAGCTTCTTCTTTTTTTGCATCCATCATTCTCATTGCTTTGGCATCTTGCAAAAATTCTGAAGCAAAAATAAATTCGTTCAATTGTTTATTATCCGAAAAAATAATGTCTTTGCTATTTCCAGTCCATTCTTTTTTACCTTCAACCATATATAAAATATTGTCTCCAGTTTCCATAACACTGTTCATATCGTGGGTGTTTATGATGGTTGTAATGTTATACTCCACGGTTAAGTCATGTATTAATTTATCAATCACCATTGAGGTTACAGGGTCAAGGCCTGAGTTTGGTTCATCACAAAATAAATATTTGGGGTTTAATACAATTGCTCTGGCTATGCCTACTCTTTTTTTCATACCACCACTAATTTCAGAAGGAAATTTTTTATTAGCATCTTTTAAATTAACCCTATCTAGTACCTCATTAACTCTTTTTAATTTTTTAGAATTACTATCTTTGGAAAACATGTTTAAGGGGAATTTTATATTCTCTTCTACTGTCATACTATCAAATAATGCAGACCCTTGAAATAACATTCCAATTTGTTGTCTTAGTAATTTTCTATCTTCCTCAGTCATATCAGTAAAATTTACTCCATCGTAAATTATTTCTCCTTCATCTGGTTCAAATAAACCAACAAGGCATTTTTGTAATACTGTTTTTCCACTACCACTAGTACCAATAATTAAGTTTGTTTTGCCGGTTTCCATAATATGGCTCACACCATCTAGCACTACTTTATCGCCAAAAGATTTTTTGATATTTTTAAATTCAATCATTGTATAAATTTATTTTTTAAGAAAAGTAATACCATTGCAACTGAAAAAATAACTAACATAAAGAATAGGATTTGCTTTATGTAAAAATTTCTATTATTTGCAATTTCATTATCACTGTATGTTACATATCTGCTAACTGGTAGTGCATAGTTACATATTCGTTTTAACCATGAGCCATTGTAATGTACATCAGTATTATTGTATACGTATAAAAGGTTTTTATCTCTACCATAGTAATCAAAAAATGTTTGTTCTTGTACAGTAAGAGGAATCTTTTTAATCGAAGAATCTACACAAATGGTACAAAGTATTGTACTATCGTTTTGCAAACTATTTTTTATTTGTACAACGTTTAAAAACTCTCCATTTGCATTACTATAGTTTATGTTATTAAACATAATATCAGCAGCTACCCATTGTTTTTTATCTTTTAAAAAATACTCATTACATACATGTGCTGAACCATTTAATTTTTGATGGTTGCCATTAATAAATACCGATCTACAATCAATATTATTTAATTTTAAAAAAACATTAAATATGTTAGCATAATTACCACACCAAATTTTAAAACCTTTTGTTGCTGCAACATACTGTTGGTAAGGGTTTAGTTGTAGTACACTATCTGTAGGTATGCCTCTTGCTTTAAAAATTTTTTTGTGTAAAAAAGTACAAATTTTAGCTATAATTGTTTGTTCATTATCAGTGGTTGCAATACCTACAGAATCTGTATTTAATTTATGTAAAATTGCAATTTCATCTGCTGATATATTCTTAAAAATTTCTTTATCACTTTCTACATCTTCTAAGCTAACAGAACTAGCTGTAGTTTTATATATACCAAAAAATGGCTGCTGGTAATATTTATTAACCTTAGGTATAAATTCAATTCTTGTAAATAATGTTTCAGCTATGTTATTATTGTATGTGTAATATGTATGTAGCCCTTGAATAAGTGCCAAGGTAGGGTTACTTTGCTTTGTTTTAGATGTAATTAAACCATCTATTTCAGTTATAAACACTTGTTCAGTATCCTGTGGGTTTAGTAAATTGTATTGTACAGTTGAGTCGTTTATTAATTCAATTTCTTTAACTGGTAGCTTGGTAAAATTTGGGTACAACTGATTGTACGCAACTGCATTTGTATAACCAAAATTATCTCTATTAACAAATATAAAAATATTGAGTATTAATAATGTGGTACTAATAATAACTAAAGGTTTCATGCGTAAAAATTATAATAGAAGAGCAGCCAATGCATAATCTGCCAATAAAATCATTACACAGCTTACTACAACTGCTTTAGTACTACTTCTACCAATTTCTAATGCCCCACCTTGTACATGATAACCGTAATAAGCAGGTATTGAACTAATAATAAATGCAAATGTATAAGCTTTAATTAATGCAAACCAAACATTAAAAGCTGTAAAATTTTCCATTAAACCTCTATCAAAAGTATCGTTAGATAGTATGCCAGAGGCATTGCCGGCCAACCTGCCACCCCAAATACCCAATGCCATTGATATGACTACCAATAATGGAATCATTAATAACGCTGCAGCAATTTTGGGCATTATTAAATACGTTTTTGTATTAATACCCATAATTTCTAATGCATCTATTTGCTCACTTACTCTCATATTGCCCAACTCACTGGCTATTTTACTACCTACAACACCGGCAAGTACAATACAAACCAATGTGGGTGAAAATTCTAAAATAACCGTATCTCTCACAATTTGTGCAATAGTACTTTTGGGTATAATTGGGCTTACTAATTGATAAGCTGTTTGCACGGCACTCACAGCTCCCATAAATACTGATACAATAGCTACAATTCCGAATGAGCCTATGCCAATGTCGTTACACTGCAACATAAATTCTTTCCAGTATACTTTTGCATTTTCAGGCTTTGCTATCATGCCTTTAAGCATAATACTGTATTTGCCCAAATGGGTAATAAAATTCATTAAAATTCTTTTAGATATTAATTAAGCAATTAATAATGTGGCTTTAGTTTTTCAAATATAAATTGTCAGAGATTAAAACGCAGTTTTTGTAACTACAAATTTTAAAAAACAGCTTACAATATCTTGATAATTGACGAAATGTTGTATAAACTGTTATTTTATTTCCATCAAGCAATTATAACTTAACAACCATAAACCATTAATTATGCCGAAGTTTTTGGTTTAGTCTTCCACCATTTGCTTTTTTTAATTTCATCTTGTGTGGCTGGTACTGTTGCCTCTCTATTTTTACTTTTACTTTGAGCATCAACTACTGCTATTACCACCATATTAAATATACTACGTATACTTGTACCAAGTTGTAGCACGTGTACTGGTTTATTTAGTCCAAGTAAAATTGGGCCAATACTATCAGCGCCTCCAACTTCTTGTAATAAATTGTAAGCAATATTACCTGCGGCTAAATTTGGGAAAATTAAGATATTTACATCTCCATTTATTAATTCGGAAAATGGATAGTTCTCTTTCAAAATTTCTTTATTAAAGGCTAATATACCTTGCATTTCTCCATCGCAAATTAAGGTTGGGTCTATTGATTTTACAATTTTATGAGCTTGTTGTACAATTTTTGCTTCAGAAGAATCGCTGCTGCCAAAGTTAGAATAAGAAAGCATGGCTATGTTAGGTACAATATTAAATTGCTTCACCTCTCTGGCAACTAATAGCGTAATTTCTGCTAATTCTTCTGCCGTTGGATTAAAATTTATAGTTGTATCTGCCAAAAATAACGGCCCCTTTTTAGTGAATAAAAGATACATGCCTGCAATTTTTTTTGTACCAGGTGCTGTTCCAATTATTTGTAGTGCAGGTTTTATGGTATCAGGATAATTTCTACTTAACCCACTAATCATGCAATCTGCTACCCCTGTCTCTACCATCATGCAACCAAAATGGTTTCTATCTTTCATGGCTTTGTAAGCCTCATATTTATTAACTCCTTTTCTATGGCGTTTTTCAAAAAATATTTCCCCGAATGATTTTCTCATTTCCTCCGTATCATCTTCCTTTGGGTTTATAATTGGCATTCCTTCCAAATCAACAGAGTTTTCAGCAGCTATTTGTTTTATTTTTTTCTCATCTCCCAGCAATATTGGGTAACCAATTTTTTCTTCCAATACCAATTGTGCAGCCTTCAATATTTTTGAGTTTTCAGCATCAGCAAACACTACTCTTTTAGGGTTTTGTCTAGCTTTGTTTCCAATTGCACGGCTCAATTGGTTATCTAACCCTAGCCTTTTATTCATCTCTATTTTGTAAGCCTCCCAATCTGTAATCGTTTTACGTGCTACACCACTATCAATAGCAGCTTTTGCTACAGCAGGTGCTACAGTGGCTAACAGCCTGGGATCTAGCGGTTTTGGAATAATATAATCAGCACCAAAGTTTAAGGCTTTTTCGTTGTAGGCAAGGTTTACAATATCTGGTACCGGAGCTTTTGCAAGTTCTGCAAGGGCATATACCGCTGCTAGTTTCATAGCTTCATTAATGGAAGTTGCTCTAACATCTAATGCTCCTCTAAAAATGTATGGAAAACCCAATACATTGTTTACTTGGTTTGGCGTATCGGTACGGCCTGTAGCCATTATTAAATCTTTACGGCTATTTTTAGCTACGTCGTACATAATTTCAGGCTCTGGGTTTGCCATAGCAAAAACTATGGGGTTTTTTGCCATACTTTTTACCATATCTGCCGTTACTACATTACCAACGCTTAGGCCTAAAAACACATCAGCATCTTTAAGGGCTTTGGTTAAGTCCCAATCTTTAAACTTTTTATCTCGGGTAAATGGTATTTGTACTTCTGGTATATCGGTACGGTCAGTATGTAAAATGCCCTCTTTATCAAACACAAAAAAGTTTTCTGGTTTTGCACCAAGGCTTGCATATAGTTTCATACAGGCTGTGGCTGCTGCACCTGCACCATTCACTACAAAGTGTACTTTTTCAATCTTTTTTTTCTGAATTTCTAATGCATTTATTAATGCTGCTGATGATATGATGGCAGTACCATGTTGATCATCGTGCATTACGGGAATTTTACAACGCTTTTTAAGTTCTTGTTCAATATAAAAACATTCAGGGGCTTTTATATCCTCTAAATTAATGCCGCCAAATGTAGGCTCTAAAGCTGCAACAATATCTACAAATTTTTGTGGGTCGGTTTCATTTATTTCTATATCAAACACATCAATATCGGCAAATATTTTAAACAATACACCCTTACCTTCCATAACGGGTTTGCTTGCCTCTGGCCCAATGTTACCAAGGCCTAAAACTGCTGTACCATTGGTTATTACCCCTACAAGGTTTCCTTTTGCTGTGTATTTAAAAACATCATCTGGGTTGTTAGCTATTTCTTTGCAGGGCTCTGCTACGCCGGGGGAGTATGCTAAGGATAAGTCTCTCTGTGTTTTTGCCTCTTTAGTGGGTACTACTTCTATTTTACCAGGTCTACCCTTTGAGTGATATTCAAGTGCTAATTGTTTTCGAAGTTCTTTTGCCATACTTACTGCTTATTGTGAGCAACCGTAATGTTTACAAAACTGCAAGCAGCTTTAGGTTGTATAAATATTGGTTGCAATTTACACAATAAAAAATAAGCAGGGTTTGTATAAATTAAATGATGTTTTTAAACTTATAATTCAAATCTTATTATAACTATACACTCAACAATTTAATAAGTGGCTCATTAATTAGCATAAAATTGCCCGTAGTAGTACCAAAAAAACCTCCGCCTGCTGTTGGGGTATTTGTACCATCAAAAATAAAAGTAACAAAGCCACTATTGGTTATTGTATATGCATTTTGTTTGGAATAAACACCCCTTAAATTTGGTATAGGAGGTATTGGCTGAGTTGGATGTTCATAGCTTGGGTTACGTTCATTAACGTGTAAATCGTATTCAGCTTTTAATAAAATATATTCCATGTTAACTTATTTTATATCTATAGTTACCCGTACTGTATCGCCACATAGTTTAGTATTTTCTACTGCAAATTCTTTAGAATACAAAATACCAATTTTACCCACTTGATAGGTGATTTTTTCTGTATTTTTAAGATATTCTGGCTCATTAACTTCTGAATTTAATTTTCTTGTTATAACACCATTATTAAATGGGCCAAAAAACTTTACCATTGGTTGCAAATATGGGCCATATATAAATAAAGTATCGGCATTAGTGTAATTGTTTATTGTATTCAGATTTATTACAAGATTATACGTGTCGTTATCATATAATACTAGATCATCTAGATTACTTAAGGGTATTTTTTCCATTATTGTACCGAAACCAAACCCTGCTTCTCTTCGTATAATTAATTTATCGCTTAACGTAGTTGAATAGTTAAATTGAAATTTCCCTAAGCTATCAGTAAATGTGCTACCCAATATTTTCGAATTGTTATTTGAACCATTATTTTTTTGAAATAGCTCAATTTTTATGTTTTTTAGAGGACTACTAAGACCATAGTTACAAA
>JANMAV010000254.1:0-3118 GCA_031360055.1 Ferruginibacter sp. | reverse complement strand
TTACAGGCACCTTAAATAAATTAAAACGAAACGAAGCAGAAGCAATGGCTGAAGCTAAAGGAGCAAAAATATTAAGTGGTGTGAGTAGTAAATTAAATTATTTAGTTGTTGGTGATGATGCTGGAAGCAAACTAGAAAAAGCTAAAAAACTTGTTGGTATACATATTATTAATGAAGATGATTTTATTGCTTTAATAGACACACCATTGTAGGTATCATCATCAAAATAAAACCTAGAAATAAAAATTTAGATAATCTTTTTAAAAAAATATCGAAAAAAATAACCACCAACTTAACATGGTAATACAAAAACAAACTATACAATTTTTAACCGACCTTAAAAAAAACAATACAAAAGAATGGTTTGAAAGTAACCGAAAAAAGTATGAAGCAGCAAAAGAAAATGTGCAGCAAATAACTACATCTTTAATTGAGCAACTTGGCAAAGTAGATGAAAATTTGACTACCCTACAAATGAAGGAATGTACGTTTAGAATAAATAGAGATGTACGGTTTAGCAAAAACAAAGCACCATATAAAACTAACATGAGTGCCATATTTGCAAAAGGTGGAAAAAAGGCTGAGACTGCTGGTTTTTACGTACATTTTGAGCCAGGCCAATCATTTATTGCTGCAGGGTTTTGGTCGCCAGAGGCAAAAAAATTACAATCCATTAGGCAAGAAATTGATTACAATTATAATGATTTTAAAAAAATAATTTCATCTAAAAAATTTACAAACACATTTACAAATGGCTTAAGTAAGGAGCAGGTTTTGGTAAGACCACCAAAAGGATATGATGAGGAAAACCCAGCAATTGAAATATTAAAGCTTAAAAGTTTTGTTGTTACAAAACCTTTAACTGATGAAGAAATACAAGCACCAAGTTTTGCTAAACTAATAGTAGAATCATATAAAGTTGTGCAACCTTTTTTAAACTTTTTAAATACGGCGGAGTAGGCTAGCCCCAAAGAAAACATCTTTTCAACAGTTGCTTTCTTTTACCCAATACAATTTGTTTATTTTACATTGCAATAAACAACAACCTAGTATGACCCTTTATGAGCAATTGCAAAAAGCTACAAGCGAAGAAGATGTAAAAGATGCTTACATAAAGGCCCTTGGCCTAAAAAGCTACAGCAAAAACTTAATAGATATACAAACCAAAGAAATATGGTTTGAGGCAAAAGATACGCCCAAAAACAGCACCTACGCTATGTTTACACAGCTTATGCACTATGTGCAAGCAGCATTAAACAAAGGCGATTATATACCCCCATTTTTAGTAGTGATAGATACTAAAAAAGCAGCCATAATGAAGAGTGAAGATGTGTTGCCTTTTTTAGCAAAAAAAACCATTAACTGGGGTAAAAGTGCCAGTGCTTATACGCAAGATGCACTCGATGCTATAAGTGCCCACATAGGTACCCACTTTGTAAGTTTTAAAATAGAAACCCACGAAGATGAATTTATAAGCACCATTAAAGCTGCCATAAAAAATGGCGATATTATTCGTACCCAAATAACTCCAGATAACTTAAAGCAAGTTTTTGATAAATGGGTAGCTATGGTAGGCCGAGAAATAAAAGGTGTAGCCGAAGATGATTATGCCCTACTATTTTTTGCTGATATTATGCATGATGGCACATCTGCCACACACGATAATTTAACCGCTGCATTAATGCATAAAAACGCAGCACCCGTTTTTAGCCTTGCCGGCAAAATATATGAGCTTGGCAACAAAGAAGGCTACCGACAGTTTTGGGCCATTTACCATAAACCACCAAAGGCTGAGTACCGCAATTATTTGCTAGAACGAAGAGATAGCCTAATACCGCTAGATGAACGAAGTTTTAAAGGAGCATTTTATACACCCCTTGCCGTGGTAGATAAAGCTTATGATAAACTTACCGAAACACTTGGTAATAACTGGCAAAAAGATTACATCGTTTGGGATATGTGCTGTGGTGTAGGCAACCTTGAGGTAAAGCACAGCAACCCACGTAATATTTACATGAGTACGTTAGATGCTGCCGATGTAGATGTAATGATGGCTACCAAAACCTGTGTGGCTGCACAACGGTTTCAATACGATTATTTAAACGATGATATTACAGATGATGGCAAAATTGATTATACCCTTACCAACAAAATACCCGAAGGCTTACGCAAAGCAATAGCCGACGGTAAAAAGATTTTGGTGTTTATAAATCCGCCGTATGCGGAGGCAGGTACTGGAGTAGAAAGTGGAAATAAAGAAGGTGTATCAACTACTAAGATGTCTTTAGTAATGGACCAGTATGGTTTTGCAAAAAGAGAATTATTTGCTCAATTTTTAGTGAGAGTTTATAAAGAAATGCCAACTGCCAATGTTGCAATTTTTAGTAAACTAAAATATGTAACATCTCCAAATTTTGATGAATTTAGAAAAATTTGGAATGCAGACTATTTAGGAGGGTTTGTAGTTCATAGTAAATCATTTGATGGATTAAAAGGGGAATTTCCAATTGGCTTTTTAATTTGGAAAACCAATAAAACAAATAATAAAAAAAATGTTATTGTAGAAATTGTTGCTGATGTTTTAGATAAAAATGTACAAACTATTGGGGAAAAATGCTTTTATAATTTACCTACAGAAATTCTATTAACAAAATGGGTAATACGGCCTAAGCCAAACAAAACTCTTGCGTTACCACTAAAGAATGCTATATCGCCTGCAACTAAAACCAAAGATATTAGAGGTAGTTATTGGTCTAATAATGCAATTGGTAGTTTATATGCACATGCAAGTGATATGCAAAATGCAAATTTGACTGCTTTGCTTTCATCCGGCTACAGTAGCCCAGGAGCTTTTTTTGTTAGCAATGAAAATCTTTGGCAAGTTGCCATAATATTTACTGTTAGGTTGATTGCTAAAAAAACTTGGCTAAACGATAGAGATCAATTTTTACAACCTACAGCACCATTAACAGAAGAATTTAAAATTGATTGTTTAGTGTGGATGTTGTTTAACGGCAGCAACCTTACAGCAAGTGCCAACAATTTACAATGGAACGGCAAAACATGGAGCATAGTAAACCACTTCATCCCCTTTACCGAGGCAGAAGTAGGCAGCCCC
>JANMAV010000249.1:0-5284 GCA_031360055.1 Ferruginibacter sp. | reverse complement strand
TTTTGATTTAATATAACATAATTTTAATTTTTATTAAAAATTTCTATAGATTGTACCTCCAATTTGCATGGCGATATTTTAAAGCAAAAAAAACGGTAAATGCAATTAATATTATTGCTGCCATTACCACATCGGTAGTGGCATTTGCTACTTGCTGCCAACTGCTGGTACTTAGTGTATTTAATGGGTTTGAAGGGTTAGTACAATCCTTATACAGCAGCTTTTATGCTGATGTAAGGATAGTGCCTACAAAGGGGAAAACATTTACCATTACCAGCCAGCAAATACAATTATTACAAAAGCAACCATCTATTGCAGGCATTAGCAACATTGTTCAAGACAAAGCCCTACTTCAAAATGGAGAACAACAAACCGTTGTAACCTTAAAAGGTGTAGATAGTAATTACCAACACATTAGTGGAGTGGTAGATAAAATTACCAATGGTAATTTTGATTTAGGCAATGCAGATGAGCCGAAAATGGTTGTAGGTTATGGTGTGCAGGATGCCGCTGCTATAAATTTAAGCGCTGCTTTTGCAGCAAGCCAACTCACCGTAATTTTGCCAAAAAAAACTGCAAGTACTGATGTAGCTAATGCAATGAGCGAAGGTATAATTACCGCCGCCGGTGTGTTTACTATACAACAAGAAATTGATAACCAATTTGCATTAACCAATCTTGCTTTTGTACAACAACAAATGGGTGTAGAGCCCAACCAACTATCTGCCATCGAAATAAAATTGAAGCCAAAAATTACTCCAGAAAAAGCAAAGATGGCATTACAAGCCCTTCTACCTGCATCATTAACGGTGCAAACAAGGTATGAGCAAAATGCCAATTTATATAGTACTATGAGGTTAGAAAAATGGGCCATTTACGCCATACTAACTTTAATAATTATTATAGCTTCTTTTACCATGGTAAGTGCCTTAACCATGCTTGTGTTAGAAAAACAAAAAGATATAAGCATACTCCGTAGTATGGGTGCTAGTGCTGCAAGCATACAAAAAATATTTTTAACAGAAGGGTTGCTGCTAGGCTTTATTGGTGCTGCTTGTGGTGTTGCATTAGCATTAATTATATGTTTATTGCAAATGCAATTTCATATTGTAAAAATTGGTGGTGGTTCTTTTTTAATAGATTATTTTCCAGTAAAGTTAATAGCAACAGATTTTTTAATTGTAGCCGGTACGGCAATTTTAATTGCATTATTAGCCTCTTGGTTTCCGGCGGCAAAGGCTGCTAGGCAGGGTATTACTTTAAAGTAGATTGTAATTTTTGTAACTACTTAATCTCATCCAAAATTTTATTTTTTTTGTAAATTTTTAAAATTTTTATTAGGGAGTATTGGCTTTAGCAATTTAGACTATATAAAAAGAGGCTTTACCTACCCGTTAACGAAGTTGAACAAAGTTCTAATTTTGAGTTCACAGTAGTACAAAATCTTAATCAGGGACCAGTCCCTTGCCCGGGCTGTAATCGGGCAAGGGTGTGCTTTTTTTGTTCTTTTTTGCACAAACAAAAAAGAATAGCATAATAAAAGGAGTTAGTTTAAACCTTACATAACAAAATGTTACAAAAAATGTTGGACAGCTGAATATTTACTAATTTTTCAGCTCATCCAATCCCTCAGCCGCTGCATCATCAATAAACCAACATAACTGACCATGTGTAGGTTTTATTAACTGAGCAGGGTATACTGTAGCATTTGGTTTACCATATAGTACTTGTTGTAAAGCAGCAGTTTTATCAGCTCCGGCAATCATAAAAATTATGTTGCTGGCAGTATTAATTAATGGAGCAGTAAGGGTTACTCTATCCATTTTCAATTTTTCTACATAAGTATCTTTTACAATGCAAACTTTTTCTGTAATCAAACTGCTGTTAGGGAATATTGATGCTGTATGACCATCTGCCCCCAAACCTAGCAATACCAAATCAAATACTGGAAAATCATTTTTAAAAAATGTTTTTATGGTTTTTGCATATTCTTCAGCAGCATTTTTTGGGGTCAAATTTACTGGTATGGCAAAAATATTTTCAATTGGAATCGGTACATGGTATAGCCAAAGTTGTGTAGCATTGTGGCAGTTGTTTTCCTTACTGTTCATGGGTACACAACGTTCATCTACCCAAAAAACATAAAATTTATCCCAATTAATTTGTTGGCTGTATGCAGGGCTAGCCAATAACTCAAACAATAAATTGGGTGTGCTACCGCCAGATATTGCTATGGCAAATTTGCCTTTTGCAGCCATTTGCTCTGCTGCAGTTTTTACTATAAAATTAGCTGCGGCCGTTGCAAGTTGTATTGGTTTTACAAACTTAGTAATGTTGTCCATATTCTTAATTATGATCCTTCTCTTCTTCTTTTTTTACAATTGGCAATACCATCCAATTATTACCATCTTTTGCAATAAGTGCTTCAGCAGTTTCTGGTCCATTTGTACCGGCTTCATAATTAGGAAAATTTATGGATGGGTTTTCTCTCCAAGTATTTAAAATTGGCATTACCACATCCCATGCAGCTTCTACTTGGTCAGCTCTCATAAACAAAGTGGCATCGCCTTCCATTACGTCAAGCAATAAAGTTTCATAACCTTCGGGTATGCCAGCGCTATAGGTATCGGTATAATTAAACTTCATATCTACCGGGGCTAATTGCATTTTTAAGCCCGGCTTTTTTGCCTGAAATCTAATTTTTATACCCATATCTGGCTGTATGTTTATAATCATTCTATTGGGCTGCCAGTTTTCTATTGCCTCATCAGGAAAAGATTGGTGAGGCACAGGTTTAAATTGTATAGTAATTACTGACATGGTTTGCTGCATACGCTTACCACTTCTTACATAAAATGGTACATCTTTCCAACGCCAATTATCTATAAAAAATTTAATTGCTGCAAAAGTTTCTGTGGTGGAGTTTGGGTCTACACTTTTTTCTTCTCTATATCCCTTTACCTGCTCTCCTTGTTGCCAACCACCAGCATATTGGCCACGAATAGCATAATCATGCACATCAATATTTTTTATTTTACGCATAGCATGCAAAACATCTGCTTTTCTATTTCTAATTTCATCTGCATCAAAAGCTACCGGAGGTTCCATAGCAATTAAACAAAGCAATTGCATAACGTGGTTCTGTATCATATCTCTGAGTGCTCCACTATGATCGTAATAGCCTCCCCTATCTTCAACACCAATTTTTTCAGTTACAGATATCTGTACATGATCTATATAATTACGGTTCCAAATTGGCTCAAACATAGCGTTAGCAAACCTAAATGCCAAAATATTTTGCACGGTTTCTTTACCTAAATAATGATCTATACGATACAATTGCTTTTCCTCAAAAATGCACAACAATTTCTTATTTAATTCCCTTGCTGATTCAGCATCTGTACCAAAAGGTTTTTCAATTATCAACCTAGCATGTTCTCTATCTTCATGCAAACCTGCACCGTGTAAACCCTCGGCAATTTCTTCAAAAAATTGAGGGTTTACGGCCATGTAATACAATTTATTTACAGCAGTTTCTGCATCCTTTTCAAAAACAGCAACATCTTTTTTTATAGTGTTGAATAAACTTTTGTTTTTAAAATCGCCAACTGTATACTCAATGTATTTTTCAAAAACAGCCCATTCTTTTTTATCGGCTTTACCCCTTCTTGAAAAAGTATCTACACCATTTTTAAGTTTGGTATTAAATTCTCCATCCTTTAACGCTTGCCTTCCTATACATACAATTTTAAAATGATCATTAAGCCATCCATCTAAGTATAAGTTAAATAAAGCAGGTATTAATTTGCGCCAAGTTAAATCTCCAGAGCCACCAAAAATTATAATAATGGTGGGGTTTGTTTTTGAAGTTGATTCCATGATTGTAATTATTTTACCCTCTTCATTTTATTTAGAAGAAGTAAAAATTTGATTTAATTATTAATTTTCCATTCAATATTTTTCACTCGACAAAATGTAGTTTCATACGACGAAACAAAGGTAACTAGGGCACAACAAAATGCAAGTTGCACTCCCTTCAACTTCCACAAACTCAACACTTCAACTTCCTTCACATCAACCCTTCAACTTTCCTTCAACCTTCAACTAACTCACTCCCCCCATTTGGTATGAAAAACCCCTTCTTTATCTAACCTTTCATAAGTGTGTGCACCAAAAAAATCTCTTTGAGCTTGTATTAAGTTAGCAGGTAGCCAATTGCTGCTAAAAGCATCAAGATAATGTAGGGATGCTGATAAAGAAGGCAGAGGTATACCGGTAGCTGCACCCAATTGAACTAACTCTCTAAGGCTAGCTTGATCAGTTAGTATTGTTTTCACAAATTTAGGGCTTACCAAAATGTTGGTTAATGTTGCATCTGCTTCATAAGCCTCCATAATATTTTCTAACAAAGCTGCTCGTATAATACAGCCCCCACGCCAAATACTAGCCACCGTGGTAATGTTGGTATTGTATCCATAATTAGTAGATGCTGTTTGCAGCATAGCCAACCCTTGAGCATACGTAATTATATAACCAGCATATAAAGCAGCTTCTACCATTACTATACAATTTTGCTTATCTATTTGCTTAGTGTTTGTTATTGCTAGTTGTAAAATTTTAGCATTTTTTACCCTATCATTTTTAAGAGCAGAGATAGTACGTGCAGCTACAGCAGCATCTATAGCAGGTATGGCAGCACCAATGGCCATAGCATCTTGGCTCATCCAAGCACCGGTTCCTTTTTGCTTAGCGGTATCTTTAATTACATCTATTAAATCAGCTTTGGTTTTATCATCTTTTTGGGTAAATATTGATGCTGTAATTTCTATTAAAAATGATTGCAATCTACCTTTATTATAACCATCAAAAACTGTATGCAGTTCGTTATTTGTAAGGCCTGCATATATTTTAAGTATATGATATGCCTCGGCTATCATTTGCATTATGGCATACTCAATACCATAATGCACCATTTTTACATAATGCCCTGCTGCACCTGTACCCATGTAAGCTGTGCATGGTTTACCATTTACTTTGGCAGCAATAGCGGTAAGCATAGGTTCAATAATTTTAAATGCTTCAACATCGCCTCCAGGCATAATGCTTGGGCCAAACCTTGCCCCTTTTTCTCCGCCAGATACTCCTAAACCTACAAAGTGAATCTTATCTGCTGCCAATGCATGTATTCTTGCTTGGGTATCAGTAAAATGAGAGTTGCCGCAGTCCATAATTATATCGTTTGGTTCTACCAAAGGTTTCAAATCAGCAATTACGGCATCTACAA
>JANMAV010000229.1:0-19766 GCA_031360055.1 Ferruginibacter sp. | reverse complement strand
TTTTGCAATTTGGCAATAGGCGCTGACCCTGCAGCCACACGTGCTTCTGTATTAGCAATTGCATACTCTCTTGCATTGAGCAATGTAGGTAGTTGCCAAGCTTCTTGTAATCCTCTATATACATCTACATTTAAACTACTTTTACCAGCTTTGCCTCTTTTAGTTGTTATTATAATTACGCCGTTAGATGCACGTACTCCATAAATGGATGCTGCTCCGGCATCTTTCAGCACATCAATTTTTTCAATATCGCCAGTACCAAATGAGTTAAGTACATTATCTGCACCTTTATCTGGTAATGGATAACCATCTACCACAATTAATGGATTGTTACTACCAGTAAGAGAAGTTATACCTCTAATTTTTATACCTGTACCACCTGTACCACCAGGTGCACCACTATTTTGTACTATGGTAACGCCAGATACTTTGCCTTGCAAGGCTTGTGCAGCATCTGCCACTGGTAATTTGGTAATATCCTTACTTGCTAATGAGCTTACTGAAGTTGTAAGATCTTTACGTTTTTTTGATCCATATCCTATAACAACTACATCATCAAGGCTTTTAGTTTCTTCTTGTAATGTAAGTGTAATTGAAGTTTTACCACTAACAATTATTTGTTGTGCAGCATAGCCTACATAAGTAAAACCTAACGTTGCATTAGCGTTTTTTACATCTATAACAAAACTACCATTACTATTAGTTACAACACTATTGGTTGTACCAAGTTCAGTAACAGTAACGCCTTCTAAGGCTTCACCTTTACTGTTTTTTACATTACCTGTAATTTGTACATCTTTTATCACATTGTTAGTTGCTTCTACAGCACCTATAATAATCTTATTTGCATCAATCTGTTTCCACGATAGTGGCAAATCAGTTAGTAACAAATTCATAACCTCTGCAATGGGAGCATCAGCAACTGTAATACTTACTTGCTTAGTGCTTGGCACTACATCGTTGCTGTAAAAAAACCGATAGGTACTTTGGCTTTCAATACTTTTTAATACGGAGGCAACCGTAACACTTTTTACATTTAAACTAATTTTTTGCTGTGCATAGTTTTTGGCTGTAGCATTAAAAGCTACAAAAAGCAATAGGAGTGTTGTGCATTTTATAATGCACAACTTTTTTGCTTTGTATGCAAGGCTTGGCCAACCATGCTGTACAATTTTTTTCATACTAAAGTTTTGTTTTTAATTTGGCTTTGTTTTGTTTTACCGTGTTTAAAACTTCTAGTTCTAATCACAATTAGTTTATGGTAATATTCTTATTTTTTATAATGTAATTAATTTTTTTAGTAAGGGTGATGATGTGCAAAATCTCATCTAACGATTCATTATCAAAAACACCAGTATACTTGTATTGCTTGCTAGCATTGGTTGTAAATTGTATGTTTACTGCATATCTCCTTTCTAAATCTTCTGCAATTTTTTCTAATGGCTGATTTACAAATACCATTTTATCTTTTAACCAGCTTGTTTCTGCCACCAATGTATCTTTTACGGTAGTTAGGTTTGTAAGTAAAAATTTATTTGTGGTAGGATACAAAACAGTAGGCTTTTTTTCAACCTTTATTTCTGTTATTTGTAAAGCAACATGTTTGGTAACTATAAGCTTTTCTTGTGGGTGAATAATTATTTTTTCATCAGGCTTATCTGTAAATGTTATTTCAATTCTTCCCTTTATTAATGTTGTTTCAATAGTTTTATCTTGAGGGTAATTGCGTACATTAAATGAGGTTCCTAAAACTTTAATGTTTTGAGTTCCACTATGTATTATAAAAGGATGTAGTGTATCATGTTTTACATCAAAATAGGCTTCTCCTAATAATGTTATCTCTCTATTTTTTGCACCAAAGTTTTCAGTATAACTTAATTTGCTATCAGCGTTTAACCACACTAAAGTGCCATCAGGCAATTTAATATTACTTTTTGAGCCACGTTTTGTAGATATTTCGTTTACCGCTAAAGTTGGAGTTTCAGTTTTGTTTTTATTAAAAAATGCTAAAAATAAAATGCTTATAAATGAAGCAGCAATTGCGGAGGCTAATAATATTTTTTTGATACTAATGTTGGATTTTACAATTATTGCCTCATTTTTTAAAATTTGCTGTCCCAATTTTCCTTGCAATTGCATTTTTGCAGTATGAGCTGCAAAAGCTTGTGTAGCAAAATCAGCCGGATAGCTTGTTTGTGGTAGCATCATTTGATCATAAATAAACTGCCCATGAGGATTGTTTACAAGTAATTCCTCTAGCTGTAAAAGCTGTTGTGGACTTACATCTCCCGATAATTTTAAGGCCAATAAATCTACCAAATGGTTTTCGGTATTACTATTCATGTACTTATATGACTATGAATTGTGCACTTACCGTGAAGAGAAAGTTAAATAATTTTTAATTATTTTTTACAAATTGAGTTTTTATACAAGCCAATACATAAATTGGTTAATTAATATCTCAAATGTTTTAGGAGAATGAAAGAAAGAAATAAATAGCAGCATGTTATTTTATTTATTGCTGCACTAAATAATTACTTAAAGCTGCTTTTATACGCTTAAGGGCAATACGTATATGAGTTTCTAAAGTATTTTGTGATATTTCTAAAATGCAAGATACTTTTTTGTACGAAAACCCTTCTTCCTTTATTAGTTTATATACCATTAAACATTGAGGCGGTAGTTTACTTACCGTTACATTAATAATTTTTTCTATCTCAGTAGCCTCAACTGCAGTATAAGCCGTTTCATTGTGTATAGCATCAGCATCTGCTACATCATGTACGGGTACAATTTGCAACTTTTGTTTGTGCAAATATGTTAAGCAGCTGTTCTTTATTGCAGTAAATAAATATGCATCTAATTTTTCTACAAGGGCAAGTTTGGTACCAGCATCCCACACCTTCATCATTGTGTCGGATACCATTTCTTCAGCCAATTCATTATTTTTTACTATTGCCGTAGCAAAACGATGCAGAGGGTTGTAATAATTAATAAAAAGTTTTTTGTACGCTACCTCATCCCGTAAGTAAGCAACTCGGTGTTGTAAATACAAAATATCTTTAATTGGCAATTGCAAGTGTTATGCATTATTTGTATTATTGAAGGTAAAATTTTTATTTCATTAACCAAATGAATACACATATAATTGTTCAACTTTTTTTCGAGCCCATTCCGTTTTTCGTAAAAACTTTAAGGAGGAGTTAATGCTTGGGTTGGTTTTAAAGCAATTAATATTAATCTGTTCCGCCAAACCTTCCCAACCAAAATGAGCTACCAGCTCAACTAATATAGACTGTAGGGTTTTATTGTGAAGGGGGTTATTGGGTTGCATTGTGATGTTGGCTTTTATTTTATCTTATTATTTTTTGGAAAAAAATGTATACAAAATTTTTTGTTATTCTTTCTATTAGGTTTTTCATTGGATAGTATAAAATTATTTTTTTGCATTTAATTAATATATTATAGTAACATTTATTAGAATTTTAAAATCAGTTACCTAACAATATCTACATATCATTTAATCGAATTTATTTGAAGCCATACCTTATTGAAAATACTCTACTATTTTATTTATTATTAACTCAACATCTGCCCCACACCTTTGGCAGCTATCATTCCTGTTGTCCAAGCATTTTGAAAATTAAAGCCACCCGTTACACCATCCACATTAATAATTTCTCCGGCAAAAAATAAATTTTTGTGCAATTTACTTTGCATTGTATTTACATCTATTTCTTCTGTGTGTATGCCACCTGCGGTTACAAACTCTTCTTTAAATGTGGTTTTACCTTTTACGGCAAATGCTTGTGCTACAAGGTTTTTTATGAGTTTATTTTGTGCCTTTGCTGGCAAATCGGCCCAGCGTATGTTTGGTTCAATATCACTTTGCATAAGTAAGTATTCCCATAGCCTGCTTGGTAAAGCAAAAGGGTTTCTATTTTGCATTTTGGTAGTTGCCATGCTAAACCGCAATTGCTGCAAAGCATCCCTTAAGGTTATATCATTGTGGTTAGGCAGCCAATTTATTTGTATGGTACATTCGTAATTTTTTTCTGCCAAAATGAGTGCTGCATAAGCTGACATTTTTAGCACTGCTGGCCCACTAAGGCCCCAATGGGTAATTAATAAAGGCCCATTGGTTTGTAGTTTTTGACCCTCAATTTTTACTACACAATTTTCAACTGACAAACCCATTAAATTAGTAATGCTATTTCCTGGCATATTGAAGGTAAATAAGGAGGGTACAGGTTTTGCAATGCTATGGCCAAGTTTTACCAACCAATCCAATTGTTCTGCCTTTGGGCTACCACCTGCCGCTATACAAACAGCATCTGCTTTTAATATGGCACCAGCTTGGGTAGTTAACTGCCATTTGCTATCAATGTACTGCAAAGACTTTACATCAGTTTGTTGGCTTATGCTAACAGCGTATTTCTGAGCCTCATGCAGTAAGCAATCTACAATAGTTTGAGAAGTATTTGTGGTAGGAAACATTCTCCCATCTTCTTCAGTTTTTAAGGCCACTCCTCTATCGCTAAACCACTGAATAGTATCAGTAGTAAAAAAATGATGAAATGCTTTTTTTAAAAACTTCTCTCCCCTTGGATATTTTTTAATCATATCAGCCATGCTAAAACAAGCATGAGTTACATTACACCTACCGCCACCACTTATTCTAACTTTACTTAAGAGTTTATTTGATTTTTCAACAAGATGTACTTCAATATGTGGGTATAGTTTAGCAACATTTATTGCACAAAAAAAACCTGCAGCACCACCCCCAATTACTATTAGTTTCTGTTGTTGCAAGTTTTTAAATTTTTCTATTCTTTATTGAAAATTGTAATTAAAGTTTGGGTAAATTTGTTCATTTACAATCTACATTAAAACTGTAGTACAAACCAGGTGGATAGCCAAAACCCATAAAATTTATTGTGTAAAATAGTAAGCTCAAAAAAATGTTTCATAAGTATTAAACGAAATATTACATCTGAGGTAAATAGTCTTCATTTTTATTTATTGATTCTGCAAAACTTTTAAAGTTTTCTAATATCATTTGTCAGCCAGTTTGTTGTAATTCAATTGCATTTTCATTTTCAGCATCAAAGCTAGTAGTAACAGAAGTACCATTTTCACGTTGTTCAAAAATGGTTATAACCTCTCTCCCATCTCCCATTCTATAGCTTAATTGTTTTAATGTAATAACAGATGTATATATTGCTGTAAAATCAAAACCTATACTACAATCTTTGGCTTCCATTTTAGCAAAATATTTACCCCCAACAGTTAGATCATTTTCAGCTATTGGGCAGTGCCAGCTTGGGTCTGCAAAATTCCATTTTGTTATATAATTTGGGTTTGTATAGCACTCCCAAACATGTTCAATTGCAGCATGTACAAGAACAGAAACAGAAATTTTTGTACTCATATTAAATCTATTTTTATTACAAATTAACAGAAGTTACCTTCTAACCGTGACTCCAAGTTAAATTTACATTAGCTTTTTCTGCCATTTCTATAGCCACAAATGATGACAGAATATCAGGATCTCCCTTAGTAATATGTACATCATGTTCAAAATGTGCTGATGGTTTACCATCTTTTGTAAGTACTGTCCAACCATCTTCCAAATGCAAAACCTCCTTTACACCCATATTAATCATAGGCTCAATGGCTAGTACCATTCCTGCTTTTAATTTCTCTTTAGTGCCACGTTTTCCATAATTGGGTACTTGTGGGTCTTCATGTAGTTTTCTGCCCACACCATGACCTACCAAATCTCTAACCACACCATAGCCATTCTTTTTTTCAGTGTGTTCCTGTATCGCAAAACTAATATCGCCAATTCTATTGCCTTGTCTTGCTTTTTCAATGCCGCAATACAATGATTCTTTAGTTATTTTTAATAATCGTTTTACTTCATCAGTTACCTCACCAATAGCATAAGTATAGGCACTATCACCATGAAATCCATTTTTAAAAATTCCTATGTCAAGCGAAAAAATATCACCATCCCTTAATGCCTCTTTTGTAGGAAAACCATGTACAACTGCATTGTTTACTGATATACAGGTGGCATACTTAAAACCATGATAATCTTTAAATGATGGTGTGCCTCCATTGTCTTTTATAAACATTTCCACCAACTCATTTACTTGTTCAGTAGTTATTCCAGGCTTCAATATTTTAGCCACTTCTGCATGTGCTAATCCAACTAATAAACAACTATGCCTCATTAGTTCAATCTCTTCTGATGTTTTTATTTGTATCATTATAATATTGATGTTAAAACAAACCCTAACGATGTTATCGTTAGGGTTATATCAAAAAACTAAAAAATAATTTATTAGATACCTGATGGTACAGTTTGACGACCTTGAACCCTACCATTAGTCATCAACCCATCGTATTGCCTCATTAATAATTGAGTTTCAATTTGTTGTAAAGTATCTAACACTACACCAACCATAATTAGCAAAGATGTACCACCAAAAAATGAAGAGAAGTTTGTTTGCATTTTAAATACAAGTTGAAACAAACCTGGTAAAATACCTACTACTGCTAGCAATATAGCACCCGGTAAAGTAATTCTGTCCATAATAGTACCTATATAATCTGCTGTTGGTTGGCCTGGTTTTACACCTGGTATAAATCCATTATTTCTTTTTAACTCATCAGCCATTTGCTTTGGGTTAAAAATTAAAGCAGTGTATAAAAACGTAAATGCTATAACGGCAACTGAATAAATAACCATGTACCATACATTGGTATGGTCACTTAAAAAAGCGCGAGAGGTACTCTTTCCCAAACCAATTGCAAAACCAATGAAAAATAAGATTGCTTGAGCAAATATGATTGGCATTACACCAGCTGCATTTACTTTTAGGGGTAAGAAATTACGTGCTCCACCAAGTTGGCGGTTACCTACTAATTGTTTAGCATAACTTACTGGTACTTTACGAGTACCTTGAACCAGCATAATTAGTCCCATTATGATGGCTATAAGAAAAACAAATTCAATTAATAATAATAATAAGCCACCTGCACCCATAGTTAGACGTGAGTTAAACTCTTCTCTAATAGCTTGAGGGAAACGGGCTAATATGCCTACCATAATAATGATGGATGTACCATTACCTAAACCTTTATCAGTTATCTTTTCGCCTAGCCACATTACGAATAAAGTACCAACGGTTAAAATAACAACTGTAGAGATCCAGAAAAAATTACCATAAGCAGGTATTAAAGCTTCTGCATTGCCCGGGCTTTTTAAATAACCAATATAAGCTGCCGCTTGAAAAGCAGTTACAGCTACTGTTAAGTATCTAGTCCATTGATTTATTTGTTTTCTTCCAGTTTCTCCTTCTTTTTGAACCTTTGCCATTTGAGGAACCAAAATAGTCATCAATTGCATAAATATACTTGCCGAAATATAAGGCATGATACCTAATGCAAAAATAGATGCCTTTGAAAAAGCACCACCAACAAAAGCATCAAGCAAACCTAACATACCACCTTTAGAGTTGTTAGTTAAATTAGCCAATTTATTAGGATCTATACCGGGTAAAACTATATAAGAGCCGAGGCGGTAAATAAATAATAAGGCAAGAGTAAAAAGTATTTTTTTACGCAACTCCTCTATACTCCAAATATTTTTAAGTGTGGTTATAAACTTATTCACAGCGTTAATTTCGTTTTAATTATTGTACTAAAAAAGAAAAAGACGCAAATTAAATTGCGTCGTACAAATATCGGTAATTTACTTTACAATTTCTACAGTTCCACCAGCTGCTTCAATAGCTGCTTTAGCTTTTTCACTTACTGCATTTACTTTAAAAATGTACTTACCTGTTATTTCTCCATTACCCAAAACTTTTACTAAAGCATTTTGGCTTATCAATCCATTAACGTATAAGTTAGGCAATGAAAATTCTGTAATGCCATATTTTTCTGCGTAATGATCTACTTTACCAATGTTAAGTGCAACATACTCAATGCGGTTAATGTTTTTAAAACCACGTTTTGGTATTCTACGTTGAATTGGCATTTGACCACCTTCAAAACCTTTTTTACTTTTGTAACCAGCACGGCTCTGACCACCTTTGTTACCTTTAGTAGATGTACCACCTTTACCACTAGCTTCACCACGACCAATTCTTATAGCTTTGTGTGTAGCACCTTTTGCAGGTTTTAGAGTATGTAAATTCATAATGCTTTAATTTTTTACTTACGCCTCCAAAGCATTGGGGGCTCGCTTTTTAATAAATATGTAAAATTTGCAAATGGCAAATTTTGATTGCTATACAATTTTTGGAGTTGAAAAACCTAAATTTATTTAAGCCTCCTCAACCTTTACTAAATGAAAAACTTTAGCTAACATCCCTTCAATTTGAGGAGTAACTTCTTTTTCAACTGTTCTATGCATTTTAGTTAAACCTAATGCTTGCATAGTTCTTTTTTGACGTTCAGAACGATCAATTACGCTTTTTATTTGTGTTACTTTTACTTTTTTCATTACAAATTTTTTTATTCAAGTGTCAAGATATTAGTATCAAGACTTGGATGTGTTGTATGTAAAATGATAATGAATTAGAAGGAAAATCTTAAGTCTTACATCTAATATCTCAAATCATATTCTTATCCGTTAAAAACTCTTTTTAAAGAGATGTTACGAGTTCTAGACACTGCAATTGGCTCACGTAAAGTTGCTAATGCTTTGAAAGTTGCTTTTACAACATTAGTAGGATTTGCAGAACCCAAGTTTTTTGCTAGAATATCGGTAATACCTGCTGCTTCTAAAACTGCTCTCATACTACCTCCTGCTATAACACCAGTACCATGTGCAGCTGGCTTAATTAACACTTTTGCAGCACCTTCTTTACTTAATTGCTCATGAGGAATTGTACCGTGCATAATCGGAACTTTAATTAAATTCTTTTTTGCATCTTCAATACCTTTTGTAATAGCTTCTTGCACTTCTTTAGCTTTACCTAAACCATGCCCTACTACACCAGCACCATTACCAACTACTACCAGAGCTGAAAAACTGAATGCACGGCCGCCTTTAGTAGTTTTTACCACACGGTTAATAGATACAACCTTTTCTTTCAACTCAAGGTCGCCGGCTTTCATTTTATTTACAATTACGTTTGACATTATTATAATTTTCTTTATTAGATATTAGCTTTTACTGTTTTATAACAGGTAAGCTATTAAACTGCATATTGGTTTAAAATTGTAAACCACCTTCTCTAGCACCTTCAGCCACTGCTTTAATACGACCGTGGTAAATATAACCACTACGATCAAATACAACTTTTAAAATACCTAAGTCTTTTGCTTTTAAAGCTATTGCTTCTCCAACCATCTTACTTTTGTCTGTTTTAGGAGCTTTTTGTGCAGCAATATCTTTTTGCCTAGATGATGCTCCTGCTATTGTAGTACCAGTTTCATCGTCAATTAATTGAGCATAAATATCACTATTACTTCTAAATACAGATAAACGTGGTATAGATTGGGTACCGTTTACCTTTTTACGTATACGGTAACGTATTTTTTGACGTGCTTGAGATTTATTGTTCATTTTATTTTATTTTACATTCCTCGATTCTGCCGAAGAAATTAGTTGATTTGTTAAATTAGTTTCTTAGTTGATTAGTTAGTGACTATGAATTTAATTCTAATCAACAAGTCAACCAATTAACCAATAATTATTTACCTGCTGACTTACCTGCTTTTCTTCTTAATACTTCACCTACAAATTTAACACCTTTACCTTTGTAAGGTTCTGGCTTACGTAAACTTCTAATTTTTGCACTAACTGCACCTAACAATTGCTTATCAATACTTGTTAACGTAATTATTGGGTTTTTACCTTTCTCTTGGGTTGTAGCAACCGTTAATTCCTTAGGTATTTCCAAAACAATGTTGTGAGAATATCCCAAAGCTAGATCTAGAACATTACCAGTATTTACTGCTTTGTAACCAACACCAACCAGCTCAAGTTGTTTAGTGTACCCTTCAGTAACACCTTTAACCATATTGCTAATTAATGAACGATATAAACCATGCATAGCTCTATGACGTATTTGGTCGGTAGGGCGTTTAAATTCTACAGTTGTTCCCTCTATTTCTACAGCAATATCTCTATCAATAACTTGCTTTAATTCTCCTTTTGGACCTTTTACAGTAACCTCGTTGTTTTTGCCAAGGCTAATTGTTACGCCTGATGGTATTTCAACTGGCTTTTTTCCTATACGACTCATAATAGTAATTTGTAAATGTTTAAATAACTTGAAATGTGCCCTAGTTAGTGTTCAGCCTGTATAGTTGGCTTAATTATCAAACTAGTTTGTTTTTATTTGAGAAACCATTTCAAAAATTCTCAACTAGTGTTTTAGTAAATATTACATAAAACCTCACCACCTACGTTTTGTGCTTTTGCTTCTTTATCAGTCATAACTCCTTTTGAGGTTGATATGATTGCAACGCCTAGACCATTTTTTACTCTTCTAAATTCATCTGGTTTAGCATAAGTACGTAAACCTGGACGGCTTACTCTTTCTAAACTTTGAATAACTGGTAATTTTGTAGTAGCATCATATTTTAATGCTATTTTAATTAAACCTTGTTTTTTATCTTCTTCAAATTTGTATTTAAGGATATAACCTTTATCATACAATATTTCAGTGATACGCTTCTTTAAATTACTAGCCGGTATTTCTACAATACGGTGGTTAGCCATTTGTGCGTTTCTAATTCTTGTTAAAAAATCTGCTATCGGATCAGTAACCATTGTTATAGTTTGTTAAGTTTTTTAATAAATTGTTCAATGCGATATCCAAGTCCCCTTTTGGGGATTTAGGGAGCCGTTCTACCAGCTTGCTTTTGTTACACCTGGTATTTTACCTGCCAAAGCCATATCTCTAAATGTAATACGATTAACACCAAAGTGACGCATGTAACCACGTGGACGACCAGTAAGTTGACAACGGTTTCTTAAACGTACCGGAGAGGCATTTTTAGGAAGTAAATCAAGACCTGCGTAATCGCCAGCTTCTTTCAAAGCTGCTCTTTTAGCTGCAAATTTTGCTACTATTCTTTCTCTTTTTCTCTGCCTGGCTTCAATTGATTTTTTTGCCATAATATTATATTAATTGTAAGTACGAATACTTATTTTTTATGCTGTTTTTTTAACGTTTTTGAAAGGTAGGCCTAACTCTTTAAGCAATTCAAATGCTTCTTCATTAGTATTTGCTGTGGTTACAAAAGTTATATCTAAACCTGTAATTTTATTTACTTTATCAATATCAATTTCAGGAAAAATAATTTGCTCAGTAATACCTAATGTATAGTTGCCACGACCATCAAAAGCTTTATCGTTAATACCTTTAAAATCACGTACACGTGGTAAGGATACTGATACCAATCTGTCTAAAAACTCATACATTTTTACACCTCGTAAGGTAACTCTTGCACCAATTGGCATATTTTTACGAAGCTTAAAATTTGATATATCCTTTTTAGACATAGTAGCTACTGCTTTTTGACCAGTAATGTTGCTAATTTCATCAATAGCTATATCAATTAGTTTTTTATCATTTACAGCACCGTTTACACCACGGTTTAAGCAAATTTTGCTCAGCTTAGGTGCTTGCATTACAGTTTTGTAACTGAATTTTTTCATTAAAGCAGGTATAACATCTTTTTTATACTTATCTGCTAATCTTTGGGTTGTTGCTGTTGTACTCATTATTTAATTACCTCCCCTGATTTTTTAGTTATACGTACCAATTTGCCATTTTCACGGCTACGTTTAATTTTGCTTGCAGCGCCAGCTTTTGCATCCCACAACATAACATTGCTTATTGCAATTGGAGCTTCTACTTTTACAATACCACCTTTAGTATTTTGTGCTGTAGGTTTTGTATGCTTGGTAACAATGTTTACACCTTCTACCAATACTTTACTTTTTTCCAAAATAACTTCTAACACAACTCTAGGCTTTTTTACATCCTTGTCATCTCCTGTAATTACTACAACAGAATCGCCTTTTTTGATGTTGAACTTTGGTTTAAATCTTGTACTCATTTTTATTTAATTTGCTAATTTGGTAAGGTGCTAATTTGCTAATTCTTTCAAATCAAAACTTACTAAATTAAATTGAACTTTATTTACCAGCTAGTTAGCACATTTGCTAATTAGCATATCAGCCAATTCCTTACAACACTTCTGGTGCCAAGGAAATAATTTTCATATATCCTTTATCTCTCAACTCTCTAGCTACTGGGCCAAAAATACGTGTGCCTCTTGGTTCGTCAGATGCGTTTAATAACACAACTGCGTTGTCATCAAAACGATTGTATGAACCATCTTTACGACGTAATTTATTTACAGTACGTACAATAACCGCTTTGGTAACAGTACCTTTTTTTACACCACCTGCAGGCATTGCATCTTTAACAGTAACAACAATTTTATCGCCAATTTTAGCATAATCTTGTCCGCTATTTCCCAACACACGGATACAAAGTACTTCTTTAGCACCGCTATTATCCGCTACGTTTAATCTGCTTTCTTGCTGAATCATTTTATTTTATTTAGTATCTAGCATTTAGTACATGGTACTCATCACCTAGACTAGTTCTTTAAACTTTATGTTCTTATCTTAATACTGAATATTAGGTAATCAATACCTGCATTATTATTTAACTTTCTCTACTACTTCCACTAATCTCCAACGCTTTAATTTACTAATTGGTCTAGTTTCCATAATCTTTACAGTATCGCCAATGCTACACTCATTTTTTTCATCATGTGCATGAAACTTAGAGGTTTTTTTAACGAACTTTCCGTACAAAGGATGCTTTACTTTTCTTTCTATAGCTACTGTTATGGTTTTATCCATTTTGTTGCTTGATACAACACCTGTACGTGTTTTTCTTAAGTTTCTTACTATGTTATCTTCCATTGTTATACTTTTTATGGGTTATTATGCCCCAATCTGTGTTTTTCTTAATTGCGTTTTTAAACGTGCTATATCTCTTCTCAAAGTTTTAATGCTCTGAGGGTTATCAAGAGGTGATACTGCATGTGCAAAAGTTAACTTTTTCATACGCATTTCATCTTCCTTAATTTTAGCCGTTAAATCAGCCTCAGATAAATTAGTAAGGCTTTTGGCGAAATCGTTTTGTTTTGACATCTTTTATTAATTTGCTAATGTGCTAATGTGATAATGTGCTAATTGATAAGAGCAAACATTATATATTTTTCATTTGCAAATTAGCTAATTGGCTAATTTGCAAATTGTTTTATCCTGCGAAATCTCTACTAACAATAAACTTTGTAAGTATAGGTAGTTTTTGTGCTGCAAGAGCAAAAGCAGCTTTTGCTGTAGCTTCAGATACACCATCAGCTTCAAACAAAATTCTTCCTGGTTGTACAATTGCTGCCCAACCTTCTGGGTTACCTTTACCTTTACCCATCCTCACCTCTGCAGGCTTTGCGGTTATTGGTTTATCAGGAAAAATTCTAATCCATACGTTACCTTCTCTTTTCATGCTACGTGTCATTGCTTGACGAGCAGATTCAATTTGACGGTTAGTAAGTTGTACACTATCTAAGGCCTTTAAACCAAATGTGCCAAAAGCTAAAGTAGCTCCACGTTTAGTATCTCCCTTCATTCTACCCTTTTGGGTTTTTCTATGTAAAACTCTTTTTGGTTGTAACATCGTTATTTAATTTGCAAATGTGAAAATGTGCCAATGTGAAAATTTAAGATCACTACACATTTTATATTTGATTGTGTTTTAAATGAACTTGCAAATTTTATTATTTGCAAATTTGCATATTATCTTATCTTCTTCCTCCGCCACCGCCGCCACGGTTATCATTGCCTCTACCACCCCCTCTTCTATCATCACCACCACGTCTATCGTCTCTTCTATCATATCCACCTTGTGGCCTGTCATTACCATCATTCTTACCACCTGCAATAACATTAGGGTTTAAATCTCTTTTACCTAATACTTCTCCTTTACAGATCCATACTTTAATACCGATTTTGCCATAAACTGTTAAAGCAAAAAGACTAGCATAATCAATATCCATACGTAATGTATGTAGTGGAGTACGACCTTGCTTAATTTCTTCACTACGAGCAATCTCAGCACCACCTAAGCGTCCACCAACTTTAACTTTTATACCTTCTGCACCCATACGTAAGGCAGATGCTATTGCCATTTTGATAGCTCTTTTATAAGAAATACGATTTTCTAATTGCCGTGCAATTGTATCAGCTACAATAGCTGCATCTAACTCTGGCCTGCGTATTTCTAAGATGTTTATTTGAACATCATCTTTACCACATAATTTCTTTAATTCTTCTTTAATTCTATCTACCTCACCACCACCTTTACCGATAATGATACCTGGCTTAGATGTGTGAATAGTTACGATTAATTTATTAAGCGTACGCTCAATAACAATTTTTGAAATACCGCCTTTGTTGATACGAGCATTTAGATAGTTTCTGATTCTATCATCTTCAATCAATTTTTTAGCGTAATCCTTTTTGTGAGCATACCAGTTACTATCCCAACCACGTGTGATACCTAACCTTGCACCTATCGGATTTGTTTTCTGACCCATAGTTTTTATTTAGCTTCCGAATTTTCGGAATTAATGTTATTATTCTGTTTCTGAGTTTGCTTTCTTTTTTGGAGCCGCTTTTTTAGTGGCTACTTTTTCTGTTACTTTAGGTGCTGCTGTTTTTGTTTCTACCGCTGCATCTACAAAAACTGTAACGTGGTTGCTACGCTTACGTACTCTGTAGCCTCTACCTTGTGGTGCAGGCCTCATACGCTTTATAACCCTAGCAGCATCTACAAAAATAGTTTTTACTATAAGTGTACTTTCATCTGCTCCTTCGTTTTTTGCCTTCCAATTGCTAATAGCTGATAGGATAAGCTTACGTAATGGTACTGATGAATGCTTAGGATTGTGCTCTAAAACCGCTAAAGCTTTTTCAACCTTCATTCCTCTTACCAAATCAACCAATAAACGCATTTTACGAGGCGATGTTGGTTCATTATTTAATTTTGCTACTGCTTCCATTTTATTAAGTTGTTGGTTGATAATTGTTGGTTGAAAGATTTTAAAATTGCATCTATCAACAATCAACTATAAACTATTTGTTATCCTTTTTTGTTTGAGTGACCTCTAAAGTTTCTTGTTGGGGCAAATTCTCCTAATTTATGTCCAACCATAAATTCAGTTACATAAACAGGTATAAATTTGTTACCGTTGTGTACTGCAAAAGTTTGTCCTACAAAATCCGGAGATATGGTACTTCTTCTACTCCAAGTTTTAATAACACCCTTTTTTGTTTTACCTTCTGCCATTGCTAAGATTTTTGCTTCTAGCTTAGCTTCGATGTAAGGACCTTTTTTTAACGAACGACTCATGTTTTTAATTTGATAATGTGATAATTAGCTATTGTGCTAATTGGCACTATGTATAAATTTTGTTTATTTGTTCAAGTTTTGGTTGAACCATTTTAACGCTTCAATTAGCACATTAGCATATTACCTAATTGGCTAATTGATTTTACTTACTTAACTTCTTACCGTTTTTACGTTGGATTATCATTTTATCTGATCCTTTACCACGAGTACGTGTAATTTGACCTTTTGCATACTTACCTTTACGGCTACGTGGGTGACCACCAGATGCTCTACCTTCACCACCACCCATCGGGTGATCTACAGGGTTCATTGCTACTGCTCTTGTACGAGGCCTAACACCCTTCCAACGGTTACGACCAGCTTTACCTGCACTTTCCAAACTATGATCGCTGTTAGAAACAACACCTACAGTTGCATAGCAATTTATCAATACTCTTCTTAACTCACCACTTGGCATTTTAAGGATAGCATATTTTTCTTCTTTGTTACTTAATTGAGCTGATGTACCTGCACTACGTACTAAGATACCACCTTGACCAGGCTGCATTTCAATATTGTGTACGTTAGTACCAAGCGGCATGTTTTTAAACATTAACGCATTTCCTAACTCTGGTGCAATAGCATCTCCACTTAAAACTGTTTGCCCAACTTGTAAACCGGCTGGAGCAATTATGTAACGTTTTTCACCATCAGCGTAGCTTAAAAGAGCTATAAATGCTGTACGGTTTGGATCGTACTCTATTGTTTTTACCGTAGCTGGTATATCTTTTTTGTTACGCTTAAAATCAATTAGGCGATACATTGTTTTATTACCACCACCCATGTAACGCATACTTCTACGCCCATCTGAGTTACGACCAGCTGTATTTTTTTGCTTTTCAAGCAAACTTTTTTCTGGTTTATTGGTAGTAATTTCAGCATATGCATTACCAATTCTCCATCTTGTACCTGCCGTGGTTGGTTTATATTTTCTAAGTGCCATTGTAGTAATTTTTGTAAAGCTTTGCGGTGCTTACAACCATTCGTTAATTATGTTATATTATTCTGCTGTAAAAATATCTATCGTTTCGCCAGCAGCTACTGTTACTATTGCTTTTTTCTTAGCAGGTTTACGACCTACTATAAAACCAGCTTTAGTATATTTTGCTTTTAATTTAGATGGTACTACTGATGTATTAACCTCATCTACCTGTACTCCATAAAATTGCTCAACTGCTTTTTTAATTTCAAGCTTATTGGCTTTTCTATCAACTACAAAAGTGTAGCGATTCATTTTCTCTGCTTGCTTATTTGCCTTTTCAGATAAAACAGGTTTTATTAATATGTCTGACGGTTTCATTATTTTAAGTTTGCAAATGTGCAAATTTGCAAATATGCAAATTTATACATCCATTGTTAATTCTTTCAATTTTATGCTTCTGCTTCTACTTCTTCAGTAAATAACTTTGCAGCGCTTTCAGATAATACAAGTACGTTAGCATTTAAAATGTCGTACGTGTTCATATCACTTATTACTGTTCCGTTTACACCTGGTACATTACGTAGGCTTAGGTAAAAATTATCGTTGTACTCAGGTATAACAAATAAAGATTTTTTACGACCCATGTTTAAGCTTTTTAACAAGCTTGCAAAAGTTTTAGTTTTTGGAGCATCCATAACAACATCTTCTAACACAAGTATGTTATTATCTTTTGCTTTGTAAGCAAGGGCACTCATTTTAGCTAAATCTTTTACCTTACGGTTAAGTTTGATATCATATTTATGAGGTTTAGGGCCAAAGATTGTACCACCACCTTTATAAATAGGACTACGTAAATTACCTTTACGAGCACCACCAGTACCTTTTTGCTTGTGCAATTTTTTAGAAGATCCTTGAACTTCGGCTCTTGTTTTTACCTTATGAGTACCTTGGCGTTGTGCACCTAGGTATTGCTTTACAGCAAGATAAATTACATGGTCGTTAGGTTCTATACCAAAAATTTCTTCTGGTAATTCTACCGATCTACCGGTTTTTTCTCCTTTTGCGTTTATTATATCGAGTTGCATAATTATTTCTGTATTAATACGATTGAACCGTTATGGCCCGGAACCGAACCGCTAACTAAAATGTAATTTTTTTCAGCAAAAACTTTAACTACAGTTAAGCCTTTCATCTTTACTCTATCGCCACCCATACGGCCAGCCATACGCATACCTTTAAATACACGACTAGCATCTGATGAGTTACCAATAGAACCTGGCGCTCTTGATCTATCATGCTGACCATGAGATTGACCACCAACACCACTAAAGCCATGGCGTTTTACAACACCTTGAAAACCTTTACCTTTAGTTGTACCTACAACTTCAATTTTATCGCCTTCGGCAAAAATATCTACTGTTATAGTTTCACCAACTTCTTTGGCAGTTTCGCTATTGCGTATTTCTTTTACTATTTTTTTAGGAGCTGTATTAGCTTTTGCAAAGTGAGCAATTTCCGATTTTACAGAATGCTTTTCTTTTTTATCGCCAAATGCAATTTGGAGTGCATTATATCCGTCAGTGGCGGTGGTTTTTATTTGAGTAACCACACATGGCCCAGCTTCAATAATCGTTACAGCGGTTTGTTTACCGGTTGCATCGAAAATACTGGTCATGCCAATTTTTTTTCCAATAATACTTTTCATTGTATTCTATTTGTATTCAGCGCTCTGTAAATTCAAATTTTAGTATTGTATACTAAGTATTGAAATAAAGAGATGAATGTTTAATTTTTTCTTTTAAGAACTTGCCTTTTGCTTTTTCTCGTATGCACGAGAAGGGTTCATTAGGCCTTAATTTCAACATCTACACCACTTGGCAAATCCAATTTGCTTAAAGCATCTACCGTTCTGCTGCTGCTAGTGTAAATATCTAACAAACGCTTGTGTGTACACAATTGGAACTGCTCACGAGCTTTTTTATTTACGTGAGGTGAACGTAACACAGTAAAAATCTTTTTTTGAGTAGGCAAAGGAATTGGCCCTGTAACTACTGCTCCTGTACTACGTACTGTTTTTACAATCTTTTCAGCCGATTTATCAACTAAGTTGTGGTCGTAAGACTGTAATTTTATTCTGATTCGTTGTGACATATATAAAGAACTTTAAAATTCTGTTTTTTTTATTGGAGTGCAAAAGTAAAGAAACATTTTTGGATTTTAAACTTTTTAATAAAGTTTTTTAAAAATATTTATGTTTTTATCACTAAAGTTCATTTTGGTACGTTTTTAGCTTTGCCGAGATAAATTTTCTACTTTATCATTTAACCATCCCCTCTCTATGAAAAATTTATTTATTTTATTTGTAGCTCTAACACCAATTTTTGCAAAAGCTCAACGCTTACAAACTGATATTTACGCTGGAGTAGCCAATTACCAAGGAGATTTACAAATTAAAAGAGTATCGTTAGAGGCTGCAAAACCGGCTTTTGGTGTAGGGTTAACATACAACATTAGTAACCATTTTGGAATAAGAACTGCGTTTACCTATGCTTCTGTACAGGGCAGTGATGCAAAAACTACTAAAAGTAAGGGCTTGGGTGAAAGAAATTTGAGTTTTGGTAGCAAAATTTTTGAAGGCCAATTAGCTGTTGAGTATAATATATTAAACTTAAACGAACATTTTATATCCCCTTATGTTGTAGGAGGTGCAGCCATATTTGGTTTTAACCCTTTTGCTTACGATGCCTCGGGAAACAAAGTTTTTTTACAACCACTTGGTACTGAAGGGCAAGGGCTACCGCAATACACTAAAAAAACTCCATACAAAAAAATAGATAAGGCATTAATTTTTGGTGGAGGATTAAAATTTGCTCTAAGCCAAAATGTACAAATTGGTGTTGAGGTTACGGTTAGAAAAACATTTACTGATTATTTAGATGATGTGAGTGGCACTTATGCAGACTCTACCATACTTGCAACGGCAAAGGGCGTAAAAGCTACCGATTTTGCTTACAGGGGCAAAGCAGTAACGGGCTTAAACTACCCAACAGCAGGGGCACAAAGGGGCAACCTTGCATCGAAAGATTTTTACTATTTTACCGTTATAAAAGCAAGCTTTTTATTAGGAAATGGAACTGGCTCAGGTGGCAATAAAAAAGGTTTAGGATGCCCGAGAAATGTTATGTAGTTTTTTTATTTTATTGTGTAAATATTTTAGCATAAAACTCCCCGTTTTTTATCCTTACCGTATCTTTAGTATTTGGCCTGCATTTTACATTAATTGTATCTCTTAAATAAGTGGTTTGGAAAGTGCCCCTTATTTCTTTAGTTTGTGGATT
>JANMAV010000226.1:0-7961 GCA_031360055.1 Ferruginibacter sp. | reverse complement strand
AACATTTTCAACTACCACACGGGTAATGGAAAAAACTTACCATATTGAAAATGAATTAGTAAGTTTATAATATATACACCAATGTTTTAAAGCCATTGTTTTTAGCAATGGCTTTTTTGTGCAGATATAAATGAGATTTTTTTAAAATGTAAAAATCTAGTTATACTAATTAATAATACATTGTGGTATAATCGTTGTGTAATCTTGCTACAAAGTGCATCTAATTGTTAGTAGTGTAGTTTATTTACAATTTAAAATAATATTTATGTCAAAAGCAATAAAAATAGGATTAGTTCAGCTCTTTTTTTTAATTTTTAATTCAGCATCCATAATGGCACAACAACAACAAAATTACAGTAGCCAATATAAAAAAATTGAAGAATTTGAGAAAAAAGGTCTTACAAAAAGTGCCTTAGCTGAGTCTAAAAAAATATTTGAAGATGCTCTAAAAACTAACAATGAACCACAGCAAATAAAAGCAGCCATGTACCAAATGAAGTACAATAATTTGGTAAATGATGAAAGCCAAATATCAAACATTGCTTTTATAGAAACACTAATTAAGCAAACTAAAGCACCAGCAAAAAATATTTTATTGAGTATGCAAGCTCAATTAATTAATGACTATAAAGAAAATAACAGATATAAATTTTATGATAGAACTGTCCAAATAGTTGAAAATGATAAAGATATAAGCACCTGGAGCCTAGCTAAACTTAATAAAACTATTATCAGCCTTTACAAAGCATCCATTGCTAATGAAGCTTTATTAAAAAATACCCCTACTAAAACATTTGATGCTATAATAATAAAAGGAAAAAATACAGAAAATTTACGCCCTACTTTGTATGATTTTTTAGCACATAGAATGTTAGATTATTGTAGCAATACCGAAAATGATGTAACTGATGCAAGTACAAATTTTATTATACATGATGAAGTTGCTTTTGGAACAATACAACAATTTACTGCTCATAAATTCGTAACAAAAGATACTGCATCCCTATACTACAAAGCTTTAGAGCTATTACAAACCCTATTAAAATTTCATAGCACAAGTACAAATAATGTTGATGCTTTACTCGATGTAGAATTAAAACGATTGGCTTTTGTACATGAGCACGGAGTTTTTACAAATAAAGAAAAATTATACAAACAAGCACTCCAAATATTTATTAACAATTACGCAGCAAACAATGCAAGTGCACAAGCTGCATATTTATTAGCAAATGCTTTGTTTGTTAATGATATGGTTGGTAATAACCAAACTAATGCAGATAATGTACTTGCCAAAAAACTGTGTGAAAAAGCTATTTTGCAACACCCAAAAAGCGAAGGTGGTATAAACTGCCAAAATTTATTAAATAATATTGTGCAACCAATATTGCATGTAGAAGTAGAAAAAGTAAACTTACCAAACAAACCATTTAGATGCTTGGTAAATTTTAAAAATTCCGATACCATATACTATCGAGTTGTAAAAACAACAAGAGATGAATTAAATTCGTTTCAAAATTTAAATAGTGAAAGCCAGGCAAAAGCAATACTTGCCTTTACACCTTTAAAAACAGTAGTGCAGCAATTGCCCATTACATCGGATTATAGAAAACATAGTGTAGAAATTAAAATAGATGATTTGCCAGTGGGTAGCTACTTAATAATAGCTAGCTTACATAAAAAGTTTGAATTAAAAAACAACATCATTAGCTATGTAAATACTTATGTTAGTAACATAAGCTACATCAACAATAACAAAAATGAATTGTACGTATTGCATAGAGAAACCGGTAAACCAATAGAAGCTGCCTATGTACAGGTTTATAAAAATGAGTATAATAATAGAACATCAACTTATCAAGAAAAAAAAGAAGGATTATACAGTACAGATAAAAATGGATTTGTAAAAATTAAATCTGAAAATAACAATAATGGCAATACATTTTTGCAAATAAAAGTTGCAGATGATGAGCTATTTATGAACGATAATTTTTACAATTACACATACAATTCTGAGCAATTAGAAAACATTGCAAAAAAGCAAACTTTTTTATTTACTGATAGGGCAATTTACCGGCCAGGGCAAAAAATATTTTTTAAAGGAATAGTAGTACAAACGCTAAGTAAAACCAAACAATCAGTAATTGTACCCAACTCAAGTACCAGTGTATTTCTATTTGATAATAATGGCCAAAAACAAGGAGTTGTCCAAGTAAAAACAAATGCTTATGGCTCATACAACGGCAGCTTTACTTTACCTGATGGTTTACTTAATGGAGATTTTTATTTGCAAGATTCCATAACAAAATCTACCTATTATATAAGCGTTGAAGAGTACAAACGCCCTAAATTTTTGGTAGATATCAATAAGCCTAAGGCTAGTTATAGAGTTAATGATAGTGTAAAAATAACTGGTATGGCAAAAGCATTTGCTGGTAATAACATTGATGGAGCAAAAGTTAGTTATAGGGTGGTAAGAGTAGTACGCTACCCTATTTGGTGGTGGGGTGGCTATGGTAAATATGTGCCAAATAGAAACAGTAGTCCGGTAGAAATTACAAATGGCATTACCACAACAGATACTAAGGGAGAATTTAATATATTATTTAATGCCATACCCGATGAAGCAATTGAAATAGCCAGCCAGCCTACATTTGATTATGATGTAATAGCAGATGTAACCGATATTAATGGCGAAACAAGAAGTAGTACCGTTAGGGTTTCCATATCTTACCAAGCCATAGAAATTAATATTACCGGCCCACAGAAGTTAGATGCTGATAGTATAAAAAATATCGGAATAACAACGTTAAATACTAATGGAATACACCAAAAAACATCAGTACAAGTAAGTTTATTTAAACTAATAGAACCTAACCGTATTGTAAATAAAAGATATTGGGATAAGCCAGATATGTTTATAATGAACAAGCAGGAGTTTTATAAAAATTTTCCGTACGATGTATATGATGATGAAGATGAAATGAATAAGTGGCCATTAGGAAATGCAGTGTTATCTAAAACTGATACAACAGCTGCCAATGCTACATTTAACCTTAAAGCTACTACCAGTTTATTGGGTTGGTATAAACTGGTAGTTACCGGTATTGATGTGTTTGGCCAACCAGTAAAAGCAGAAAAGTTTATTCAATTTACTACTGATAAAGCAACTGCCGTAGTAAATAATAGCCCAATACAAATTAATACTGCAACAACAACTGCAGAGCCCAACCAAAAAATTAAGTACAACATCAGCACAGGTTTTAATAAAATTTATTTAGTACAAAATATTGTAAGTGTACATGATACCTATAAAATTACTTACCCAACAGTAAGTGTAGGTGAGGTTTTAAACAATACCATTGATGTTACCGAGGCAGATAGGGGAGGTATACTTTTGAGCTATGCATTTGTACAAAACAATAGGTTTTACACAGGTCAACAAAACTTTTATATTCCATATACCAATAAGGAATTGAATATAAGCTACGAAACTTTTAGAAATAAATTAGAGCCAGGTAGTAATGAAAAATGGAAAGTAAAAATAACCGGAAAAAATGCAGAAAAAATATCGGCAGAAACGCTAATAAGAATGTATGATGCCTCTTTAGATCAATATAAAACTAACCCTTGGCAAAATTTGGGTAGTCTGTACCCAAGTGTATATTCAAACATACGTTGGTACGATTATACTTTCATTAAAATAGAATCAAATGAGCAACAATCATTTGCAAATTTGTACAAGGAGCCCAAGCAAATTATATATGATGCCTTGCTAGAAAATGGATGGAGTGAGGAAAGCAATTCTTTGTATTGGATGAACAACAACTCGTATAGTTATTCAGATGTTGGTTCTGTTGGAAGAACGGAGATACAAACAGAAACTGCACCAAGGCACATGAAAATGGCTAGCCCAAATGCAATATCCCAAGTGCAATTTGCTGCACCAAAAATGAACAACGGTGAAAATGAAGTAAGTGATTCAACAACAGGCAAAATTAAAAACCCTGTAACAAACAGCAACATAACCGTACGAAAAAACTTTAACGAAACTGCCTTCTTCTTTCCTGATTTGGTTACTGATGAGGAGGGTAACGTAAGCTTTAGTTTCACCATGCCCGAAGCCCTTACCCAATGGAAATTACAAGTGTTAGCACATACCAAAGAATTAGCATCTGCCGTATCTACTAATACCACTATAACACAAAAGGAGCTTATGGTACAACCAAATGCACCTAGGTTTTTAAGAGAGGGAGACAGAATGGAATTTTCAGCAAAAATTGTAAACATTACCGAAAAAGAAATTACCGGTAATACAGTTTTAGAGTTATTTGATGCAGCCAACAACAAAACAGTTGACGGTTGGTTTAAAAACATTTTTGCCCAGCAGTTTTTTACAGTTGCTGCAGGGCAAAGTGTGCTGGTAAAATTTCCTATAGATGTGCCTTTAAATTTTAATGCTGCCTTGCTGTATAGAATTAAAGCAGTTGCAGGTAATTTTTCAGATGGGGAAGAGGCACCAATACCTGTATTAACTAATAGAATGTTGGTAACTGAAACTTTGCCTCTTAATATGAGAAACGAAACAAAAAAAGATTTTCGTTTCGAAAAGCTGCTTGCTGGCACTCCGGCAACAGCTACAAACCAAGGCCTTACAATTGAGTATACAAGTAACCCTGCTTGGTATGCCGTGCAAGCATTACCCTATTTAATGGAATACCCTTATGAATGTGCTGAGCAAAGTTTTAATAGGTTTTATGCAAATACTTTAGCAGCACACATTTGCAATTCATCTCCAAAAATAAAACAAGTTTTTGAGCGTTGGAAAATTACAGATACTGCTGCACTAATGAGCAATTTGCAAAAAAATGAAGAACTTAAATCTGTATTGTTGCAAGAAACACCATGGGTGTTACAAGCACAAAATGAAGCCCAACAAAAAAAGAATATAGCCTTGCTTTTTGATATGGTACGTCTAGCATCAGAAAAAAATAAAACATTATCAACCCTTAAAGAACTTCAAACCACAAGTGGTGCTTTTGCTTGGTTTAAAGGGGGTAATAATGATAGGTATATTACTCAATACATTTTAACCGGCATTGGGCATTTAATAAAATTAAAAGCCTTACAGCCGGTAGATGTGGAAGCTATGCAACCCATACTCACAAAGGCATTGCCTTATGTAGATGATGAAATAAAAAAAGAGTATGAGAATTTATTAAAATTCAAAAGCAACTTAAAGCAAAATAATTTAAGTGCATCAGCTTTGCAATATTTATACATGCGTAGCTTCTTTTCTGGCAATAAAATAAGTACATCAGCCCAATTGGCAGTAAATTATTATACTGCACAAGCCAACCAATATTGGGTTAGCCAACAAAAGTATGGCCAAGCTATGATAGCATTGGCTTTGTTTAGAAATGGCAATACAAAAACACCTAAAGCCATCATCCAGTCTCTACAACAAAATAGTATGGAAAGTGATGAAATGGGTATGTATTTTAAAGAGTTTACAAAAGGGGGGTATTATTGGTACCAGGCACCAATTGAAAGTCAAGCGTTGGTTATAGAAGCATTTACTGATATAGATGGTAATGAGGCTACCATAAATAATTTAAAAACTTGGTTGTTAAAACAAAAGCAAACGCAGCAATGGCCTACAACCAAAGCCACGGCAGAAGCTTGTTATGCATTATTGTATAGTCCAAATGCAAGTATGTCTATTTTAAATAATGATAATGTGGTGCAAATTAGTGTAGGTAATGCTATTAAATTTTCATCAACAGCTAATGATGCAGAAGCAAGTACAGGCTACATTAAAAAACGCATTGAGGGAGATAAAGTTACCCCACAAATGGGCAATATATCTATTGAGTTACAGAGTACAACCAACCAACCAATTAACAAATCAACAAGTTATGGTGCAGCCTATTGGCAATATTTTCAAGATATTGATAAAATTACCGCAGCAGAAACAGCATTAAAACTTAATAAAAAATTATTCTTACAAAAAAATACGAGTGCTGGCCCAGTTTTACAACCCATAAATGATGGTGATGAAATACATGTTGGCGATAAAATAAAAGTACGAATAGAGCTAAGAGTCGATAGAGATATGGAGTATGTACACATGAAAGATTTAAGAGCGGCATGCATGGAACCAACCAATGTATTAAGCCAATACAAATATCAAGGTGGCTTAGGCTATTACGAAACCACAAAAGATGCCAGCACCAACTTCTTTTTTGGCTATTTACCAAAAGGCACTTATGTATTTGAGTGCCCCATGTTTGTAACCCATGCCGGCAATTATAGCAATGGTATTACCAGCATACAATGCATGTATGCACCGGAGTTTAGTAGCCATAGCAATGGCCTTAGAGTTACCGTGGTTGAGTAAAAAAGAAATAGGAGCAGCAGCTTACTATCTTTATGCAGCAGTAGTTTCCAGCTTTCTGCCCTACTAAAAAGTAGGGCTGCCAATCTGCCTGCCCCTATTCTTATGTAGGGGGGCTAGGCTCATCATAGGTACATTTTTCAACTTTTATCTACAATGTAAATTGATAGAAATTTTGGTATTGAAAATAAATGTATTAATGTAAAAATCATAAATAGTGATTATAGTAAAAAGTTATGTGGAAATTATTTTCCCTAAACAAAAAGTATTAAAATTTCGTAGTACATGTTGTAAAAAAATATAATCATACATATAAAAACTTAACAATGAAAAATAAAAAAGAAACCACCCAACCACCTACAACAGAAAAAATTGAAGATTTAAAAAAACAAACAGTATCAAATGAACCTGTGCATAAAGGGTACAACGAAAAAAATCCTACACAACCACAAGGAGCTTTTAAACCCGATTCAGATAAAGAGAAATAACATCAATGTAAAAATGAATTTTGACTAATAAAATTACTAAGGTAAAAATTGTGTCATCATGTAGTAGCAGCCACATAAATATTAAATTTATTACCATACACTGTACTAAAAGCAGTAAATTTTGTACACATTAAAAAAGTGTATAGTATTTTATTGAAACCTTATCTTTGCCAAAATTTTTAATACTTATTTTAAATTATACTACTAAATATGTCAGTTTTAGTTAATAAAAACAGTAAAATTATTGTGCAAGGTTTTACGGGTACCGAAGGTACTTTTCATGCAACTCAAATGATTGAGTATGGTACTAATTTGGTAGGAGGTGTTACGCCAAATAAGGGTGGCACACAACACTTAGATAAACCAGTGTTTAACACCGTAGCTGATGCTATAAAAGCTACAGCAGCCAATGTGAGTATAATATTTGTACCTCCAGCATTTGCTGCAGATGCTATTATGGAAGCTGCAGAAGCCGGTATAGAATTGATAGTTTGTATTACAGAAGGTATACCAGTAGCAGATATGGTAAAAGTTAAAAATTATTTAACTAGTACTAACAGTCGCTTAATTGGGCCAAATTGCCCAGGCGTAATTACTGCAGATGAGTGTAAAGTTGGTATTATGCCAGGCTTTATATTTAAAAAAGGTCGTATAGGTATTGTAAGCAAAAGTGGCACATTAACGTATGAAGCAGCAGATCAGGTTGCCAAAGCAGGGTTAGGTATATCTACCGCTATTGGTATTGGTGGTGACCCAATAATTGGCACTACAACTAAGGAAGCTGTAGAATTATTAATGAATGATGATGAAACTGATGCTATTGTAATGATAGGCGAAATTGGTGGTGGTATGGAAGCAGAAGCTGCCGAATATATTAAAAGCACAGGTAATAAAAAACCAGTTGTAGGCTTTATAGCTGGCCAAACTGCACCTCCAGGTAGGCGTATGGGCCATGCAGGTGCTATAGTAGGTGGCGAAGATGATACGGCAGCAGCAAATTTGAAAATTATGGCTGAATGTGGTATACATGTAGTAGCAAGCCCTGCTGATATTGGTAAAACAATGGCAGAAGCTATAAA
>JANMAV010000221.1:0-10305 GCA_031360055.1 Ferruginibacter sp. | reverse complement strand
CTACATATAAATTAAAACTGAAATGTAGAATATGTGTAATTATAATTTTAAGATAACAACAACATATGTTTTGGTTTTAAAATACATAATTCATTTAAATTATTAGCAAAAAATGGGCATTTCAAATTTATAGTTAAACGTACCTTTGTAATAATAAACTTTAAAATAAATACGTTCAATTTATATCATTAAATGAAAACATTTACTATACCATTTACATATCGAAGCCCATTAATTACTGCAATAAAAGATAAGCGGAGAGATCAAGATAAAATGAAGAAAGATTTTACTCCAACCTTGCTTGATTTGGGTGATGTGAAAATTTATTTGGCTAGGCATTTTGGATTTTGTTATGGTGTTGAAAATGCTATTGAAATTGCATTTAAAACGATAGACGAAAATCCTGGCAAACGTATTTTTTTACTGAGTGAAATGATTCATAACCCACAAGTAAATGCAGACTTACAACAAAGGGGGGTGAAATTTTTACAAGATACCAAAGGTAAAATGCTCATTCATTTTAATGAATTAACAAAAGATGATGTTGTTATAATACCAGCTTTTGGTACTACGTTAGCCATTGAAGAAAAGATAAATGCCATTGGCATATCAACCAAAAAATATAATACAACTTGCCCATTTGTAGAAAAAGTTTGGAATAGGGGAGATCAAATAGCTAAAAAAAATTATTCAGTTGTTGTACATGGCAAACCAACGCATGAAGAAACTAGAGCCACATTTTCTCATGCTGCAAAAAATACTCCCACTATTATTGTAAATGATATGGCAGAAGCGATAGCATTGAGTAAATATATAAAAGGTGAAAAAAACACAACAGAATTTTATACTGAATTTGAAGGAAAATTTTCTGAAGGTTTTAACCCTGAAACTGATTTACAGCGTATTGGAGTCATAAACCAAACCACCATGTTGGCTAGCGATACTCAAGCCATTGCCGATTTTTTAAAAGAAACCATGATTGAAAAATTTAACTTAACTGAGTTAACAATTAGCAATCATTTTGCTGATACAAGGGATACACTTTGTTATGCAACAAACGATAACCAATCAGCTATTTATGGTTTATTAGAACAAGAGGCAGATTTTGCAATTGTAGTTGGTGGGTATAATAGCAGCAACACATCTCATCTTGTTGAACTTTGTGAAGCAAAACTAACCACATATTTTATTAATGGAGCTGATAAAATTACTGATGATGAAACTATTTTTCATTATGATTTGCACAAACATATAGAAATAGAAACGGCAAACTTTTTACCCAATAAAAAACCAATAAACATTTTGATAAGTAGTGGAGCCAGCTGCCCAGATGCAATGGTGGAAGCGGTTATTGAAAAAATTGCAGCATTAAAAAATGTAGAAAAACATTTGGCTAATTACAAGTTAGGTTTGCTGTAATTAAAGTATAACTCTTTGAATGAGTTTTAACGCTCTTTTTAATTGTTCATCCATATCAATATTTGTATTATCAAGCACAATAGCATCTTCTGCTTTTTTTAATGGACTAACTTCTCTATTGCTATCAATATAATCTCTCATTTCGAGATTATGTTTTACATCATCTATTAAAATGTTAGGATTTTTTTCAAACATTTCTTTAAATCTTCTTTCTACCCTTACTGCAATATCTGCTGTCATAAATATTTTTAGTTCGGCTGTAGGAAAAACAGTTGTGCCAATATCTCTACCATCCATTACAATTCCTTTTTTTGCACCCATTTTTTGTTGTTGGGCTACAGCAAATGTTCTTACTGCTGCAATGGCTGCAATATCACTTACCTTATCAGCAATAATTAAATCTCTAACTAAGTACTCTACATTTTCATTATTTAAAAATATTTCTGATTCGTTAGTTTTTGAATTACATTCAAAATGTAAGTGAATATTTTGTAGTGCAGTTTTTACTTCTGCATCATCTGTCCAATCAATATGATTGCGTAAAAAATATAGTGTAATTGCTCTATACATAGCACCACTATCAATATAAGTATAGTTTAATTGTTTTGCTAATTGCTTGGCTAAAGTGCTTTTACCACAGCTGCTCCAGCCATCTATAGTTATAATAATTTTATTTGCCATTAATGCAAAAATCATTTAAAAATGGTGGTTTACAAAATCATTTATTAGATTAAATTCAAAATTTTTTTACTTCCTAAAACATTCATATATCTAAACTTAAATACTATACAAATAAGTGTTACCATAAAAATACATTCATTAGCATACTTTGAAATGTAAAATCCAATAATATAATACATTAAAATATGGTTGTTACTGTATTAAAAAATAACTTTTTTTGAGCATTAAAAAGAAAACACTTTGCTATTAGTTTAAAAAAATTAGAATAACTTATATTCTAATTCGATGTTGGATTTACACCCATTTCATTAAAAATAAAACTATAAATATCTGCTGTAGTTTCTATATTTTTTTTGGTATTACTAGCTCCATGGCCACTGTTAGTATCTATCCTTATTAGTACTGGGTTTTTACCTTTATATTTTTCCTGTAGTGTGGCAATATATTTAAAAGAATGTGCAGGTACAACTCTATCATCATGATCGGCAGTGGTAACCAATGTAGAGGGATAATTTGCTGTTGAACTAATGTTATGTAAAGGTGAATAAGAAACTAAATTTTTAAATTCAGCTTCTGATTTTTCACTGCTACCATAATCTGCAATCCAGTTCCAGCCTATGGTAAACTTATGAAAACGCAGCATATCCATTACACCTACTTGTGCAATGGCTACTCTACAAATATCTGGTCGTTGGTTTATTACTGCACCTACTAAAAGGCCACCATTGCTACCACCACGTAAAGCTATTTTATTATGGTTTGTATATTTTTGTGCCACTAAATAATCAGCAGCTGCAATAAAATCATCATATACATTTTGCTTATTAAATAGCATACCTGCTTTATGCCACTCCTCACCATACTCACCACCACCTCTTAAATTTGGTTGTGCATACACGGCACCAGCATCTAACAGTGGTAATAATGTGGCACTAAAACCAGCTTCTAAATTTACATTAAAGCCACCATACCCGTATAATAGGGTAACATTGTTTCCATTTAATGTAATACCTTTTTTATGCACTATAAACATTGGTATTTTAGTACCATCCTTGCTTGTAAAAAATACTTGCTTAGTTTCATACATATCAGGATTAAATGCTACTTCTGGTTTTCTAAAAATGGTACTTTTAGCAGTTGCTATATCATACTTATAAATAGTTGGGGGTACTGTAAAAGAAGTAAAAACATAAAATAAAGTTTTATCTGTTCTCTTACCACCCAAACCACCACCATTTCCTAAGCTAGGATAAGTTACTTCATGTATTTTTTTACCAGTGTAATCATACACATATGTACGTGTAGTTACGTCTTTCAAATAATCTACAAATATATTTCCGCCACCAGTACTTGCATTTTGTAGTGGTTGGGCTTGCTCAGCTATTAATATTTTTGCCGCAACTATAGTTGGGTTTTTAATTGGTACAGAAATTATTTTGCCGTTAGGTGCATTATCATCTGTTTGTATTATAAAATCAGTGTTCGTATTTTCTACAATGCTGTAATGATTATTATTTATGGTACTTACAATTTTTTGCCAAGCACTAGCTTTTGTTTCTAAATTTTTTACCCACAACGCATTGCCATCAAAGCCTTTGCCCCTATCGCTAATAGTTAAATATAAAAACTTTTCATCTTCGCTTGTGGCTGCTGTATGAAATCTTTGAGGGTTTGCTACATCTTCATACAACAATACATCAGTACTCTGTGCTGTATTTATTTTGTGTAACCAAACTTGATGGTTTTCATTTTTACTACTTAAAGCACTGCTATTTTTTATTGGGGTAGGGTAGCGACTGTAGTAGAAATTGTGCCCTTGCCAAGCCACTCCACTAATTTTTACCCACTCAATTTTATCGTTTGTGTTTTTACCAGTAGCCATATCTCTTACCAAATATGTTTGCCAATCACTACCACCTTCACTAATACCAATTACTGCAAATGCACCATCTTTGCAAATGTTAAAAGTGGTCATTCTTGTAGTACCATCTACACTTAATTTATTGGGATCTATTACCATTTCAACTGCTCCGTTTAAACCCTTTTGACGGTATAATATTGATTGATTTTGCAAACCATCATTTTTATAAAAATAATACCAATCTCCATTTTTAAATGGAGCTGAATATTTTGGATAATTATAAACCTTTTCAATTGCTTTTTGAAAGTATGCTTTGTATGGTATATTATTCAAATATCCAAAAGTAACTTTGTTTTGAGCTTCAACCCATGCCTTGGTTTCATCACTTTTATCATCTTCTAACCAGCGGTAGGGGTCGGAAATTTGAGTGCCGAAATAATCATCAGTTTGTGCTACTGTTTTTGATGTTGGATACTGCAATTGTGCTTGTGTATTTAGTTGCATACAAATTAAAAAAATGATGATGGAGTAACGCATATATTTTTGTTTTTAGATTAATATTTTATTTAGATGCCAGTTGGCAGTTGCTAGATAGCAATGGTTACCTTATTTGCAACCAAGACAATCAACATTCCCTAAACCTAAAAATCTGTATAAATAAAGTAATTATTGAACTGAATGTAGATTCCAAATTCCATCAAACTAAACAACTATTTAACAAACCTCCCTCTACAATAAAATTCCTTTTAAAAAGAAGTAAGCTACAGAAAAATAAATAACAATACCCGTAACATCTACCAAAGTGGCTACAAAAGGAGCTGATGATGCAGCAGGATCTAGTTTTAATTTCTTTAAAATAATTGGTAGCATAGAACCCATTAAACTTCCCCACAATACAATACCAATTAGCGAAAAGAAAATGGTTGCAGCCACTAAATTCCAATATATGCCATAATCAAAAATGCCAAGCCTTTGCCATAATATTATTCGTAAAAAACCTATAGTTCCTAAAATTACACCTAAACAAAAACCTGATATTAGCTCCCTACGCATTACCCTCCACCAATCAGAAAGGGTAACTTGCCCAAGAGCCATAGCTTGAATTATTAAAGTACTTGCTTGTGAGCCACTATTACCACCACTACTCATTATTAATGGTATAAATAATGCTAATACAGTTGCAGCTTCAATTTCTTTTTGAAAATACTGCATTGCAGTAGCAGTAAGCATTTCACTAAAAAAAAGTATTACTAACCATCCTGCTCTTTTCTTTAAAAGTTTAGGAATGCTAATATCTAAATACGGCTCATCAAGAGCTTCTGTGCCACCAATTTTTTGAATGTCTTCTGTATATTCTTCTTGGGCTACCCAAAGCATATCATCTATGGTAACTATACCTAATAAAATATTTTTATCATCGGTTACGGGTAAAGCAACTCTATTGTTCATTTTAAAAACTTCGTTGGCAGATTCCTGATCGTCATTTGCTTTTAACGATATAAATCTATCATCCATTAGCTCACTTACTTTTACTGTAGGTGCTGCCAAAATAAAATCTCTAATTTTAATATCATCTATCAGTTCGCCTTTACCATTTATAACGTAAATAACATCAATAGTTTCACTATTACTACCCCATCTTCTTATAGTATCTAATACCTCCTGTACTGTATTATATTCATATACATACACATAATCTGGCGTCATTAATCTACCTAAACTGTTTTCAGGATAACCCAATAACTCTAGCGTTATTTTACGCTCTGCAGGTTCTAATGTTTTAATTAATTCTCGTACTGTATTTTGTGGCAAATCTTCTAAAAAATCTACTCTATCATCTGCAGATAATTCGTTTAGTAACTCAGCACTTTTAAAAGCTGGTAAATTTTTAATAATTCTTTTTTGCTCTGTAAAATCTAAAATTTTAAAAACACTTGCAGCCCTGTGTATAGATAAATTTGAAATGATTTGAGTTTCATAATCTTTATATTCATAAATTAAATCTGCTACATCACTTATATTTTGGTCGTTTAAAAACTCCTTAGTTTGAAGAGAATCTTCAAGTTTTAAAATATCTTCAAATTGAATATATAAGCTATATTGGTTAGTTTCTAAACCCATCTAAGTAAAACATTATTTTTGTAATAAATACGGTGCAATTTAATCTATAAAAACGTAAATTATATTATGTTATTACCTTCTCTTTTTATAAAAAAAACTTCAAATATGGGTAAAGGAGTTTTTTCTAATAAACCCATACCTGCCAATACTATCATAGAGATTGCACCTGTAATTGTAATGCCTTGGACAGATAAGGAATTGCTAGATAAAACATTTTTGTATAATTATATTTTTGAATGGGGGTATAACAAAAATGCTTGCTGCATGGCATTGGGGTATATACCCATGTATAATCATACTTTTAATAGTAATTGCGATTATGTAATGGATTACGATAATGACACTATAGAAGTAAAAACTATGGTTGATATAGGTATAGATGAGCAGCTTTTTATTAATTACAATGGAAGTTGGGATGATTGTACGCCTATTTGGTTTGAAACCTTGTGAAAAGAAAATTTACATCTACAAAAAACATATCTACATCTACTATTTTCCTTGTTTAATCAATTAATGAATAACTCTGCAAACGTTGTAGCTTACATTTGTTTTAGGTTTTTCATAGGGATATTGGATTTAAATCGGGGCTGAATTTCTATTCGAGCCCCAATTTTTTTTTAGCTAAGGGTGTAAAGTTTTACTAAAGTTTGCACCCACTGTTTGCCAAATACTTTTTTAGCGTAACTTTATTAGGTAAGTACACTACACTTAATTTATAAAATACAGTAACAACAACAGCACCTCAATTTAATTAAATGAAAAAAATTGCCTTAATTTTTATTATTGCTTTTACGATAAACAATCTGTATGCACAGCGTATCACAAAAATAGTGATGAGCAGTACTGGCATTGTACAAAAAATTACCATTGGGTTAGATGATGCTATTATTAATATTACGCCTGATGGAAATATTGTGGAGTATGGCGTTGAATACTTTTCACAAAGAATAAACAACTATTCTAGAATTGAAAATTATGGAGGTAGAATAGATATGTTTGACAATTTTGCCGATGTAAGTTTTAGAGGTAAATTAAAATATCTTGGTAAAACACCAATCACCTATTATGCATCTTACGATGATGAATCGCTAAGAGGTAAAATAAAAACTATTGGTACTTTAATGGTTGGATATTATATGCCTTACGATGATGCAGCAAGTAGGGGTAAATTAAAAAATGTAGGATCTACCCAAATATCTTATTATACATCATTTGAAAATGAAGGCCTTAGAGGCAAAATAAGTAACATCGGCACTACTAGTTTAGGTTACTATTCATCATTTGATGATAAGGCTTATAAAGGCAAAATAAAAAATATAGGCCAATATGCATTTACTTATTATAATTCCTTTGATTTAAGATTTGCTGGTAGTATGAAAACAGGAAACCTGCAACAAAACATAAATGGTATTTTATATTTTATACAATAAATACTATTTATTTAATACAGGTAAAATTATGCTACTCATATTTTTACTGTCATGGAAAATACGAATGGTTGACTTTATAAAATCAGATTCAGATGCTGTAGGAATTGTCATAAACTGTTGTGGGTTTCTATCAACTAAAGGAAACCAACTGCTTTGTATTTGAACCATAATTTTATGACCTCTTTTAAAGGTATGTAACACATCATTTAATGCTACTTGTACATTTGTTGGGCTGTTTGGTACAAATGCTTTTGGATTAGTAAAACTCTCTCTAAATTTACCTCTTAATACTTCTGCTCTTATTAAACGTTGTAAACCACCCATACTAGTAGTTTGTGGTAAAAAGCTAGGCGTAGGCTCATTATCGGGCAATACATCAATTAATTTTACAATAAAATCTGCATCAGTTGTAGATAAGGATGCTACTAAATTGGCAACAATATTACCAGCAATAGTTACATCATTTTTTAGGGTATCTGTTACATATAATAACACATCATTTCTTGCAGCTGCAAAACTTTGGTCTTCTGCCATGTACGCATTATTTCTGCCTGCAAAAACTCCTTTTGTGTACGGTACTGGGTTTGCAGGGTCGCTATTATACTCATCAAAATTATTTATTTCAGTAGGTTTTGATGTAGTTAATTTTTTTAAATTTTGAAAATAATATGAAGTTGGGGTAACATTTTTAGGTGGCCAGGTTGCAAAGTTTTTCCATTGGTTAGTACCAGTTTCAAAAACGATGGCCTCGGCAGCTGTAAACTTTCCTTTATTTTTTAGATAATAGTTAAAGAAGGGAGTTTGAATACTATCTTGAAAAAACTTTGCAGTGTTAGAACCAAAATCGTAGGTGGCAAATTTGTTCCAATTAGAGCCAGCCCAAGCACCATGAGTCCAAGGGCCCATTACTAAATAATTATTATTTCTTTTATTTTGCTTTTCAATTGATGTGTAAGTGTTTAAAGCTCCAAATAAATCTTCTGCATCAAACCAGCCACCAACCACTAATACTGCAGGTTGTATATTTTTTAAATATGGCCTAATGTTTCTGCTCTGCCAATACTCATCATAGGTATCATGCTGCAAATATTCATTCCAAATGTAGCTTCTGTTATTAAAATATGCTTTTGATTGTGTGTTTTTTAATGGCCCTAAAGCAAGAAAAAAATCATAAGCATTCGTAATTTTTGGAGAAAATATTTGGTTGCCATAATCTTCTACCGGGCCTGTTCTTTCTTTACCATAATAATTCATAAAATTAAAATTATCAAGTAAAAAAAATGCACCATTGTGGTTAGCATCATCTCCTATAAACTCATCAGTTACGGGTGCTTGTGGGCTTACTGCTTTTATGGCCGGGTGTGCAGTGGGTAATGCTGCTGTAGCATAAAAGCCAGGGTATGATATGCCATACAACCCTGCTTTGCCATTGTTATTTTTTATGTTTTTTACCAGCCAATCTACCGTATCGTAGGTATCACTATTTTCATCAACAATTGTGTTATCTATTTTATTTTTTATGTATGGAGTTACCTCTAAGTTTATACCTTCACTCATATACCTGCCTCTTACATCTTGTATTACAAAAATGTATTTTTCTTTCATTAAGTTAGCATCTGGCCCTAATGAACGGGCATATTTACTGCCATAAGGCCCTGCAGAGTATGGTGTACGTTCTATTAAAAAAGGATACTTTTCTGACTCAGCTTTTGGTGTATAAATAATGGTTTTTAATTTTATACCATCCCTCATTACAATATTTGTATCTGTCTTATTATAATTATCTTTTACAAAATCTTTGCTTGTTTGAGCAAATAATACAGTACTAAAAACTGTTGTAAATAGTAATAATATTTTGTGCATGAGTTGTTATATTTTAATAAGTAAGATTCAAAAAGCCAACCGATTTTTATTTTTTTTTATTTTCTACATCGTATTGCTGTTTGTATACAGCAAGCATTTGTTTTAAATCATCTAGTGTGTTAATATCGTTCATTTTTTTATCTTGTCGCCACCGGCTCATTCGTGGAAACCTCAGTGCAACGCCACTTTTGTGCCTTTTACTTTCTGCTATACCTTCAAAAGCAATTTCAAATACCAACTCAGGTTTTACTGTACGTACAGGGCCAAATTTTTCTAATGAGTTTCGTTTTACAAAATTATCTACTTGGGCAAATTCCTTGTCTGTTAAGCCACTGTAAGCTTTTGCAAAGGTTACTAATTTATCTCCATCTTTTACTGCAAAGGTATAATCTGTATATAAATTACTTCTTCGGCCGCTTCCTTTTTGGGCGTATATCATAACTGCATCAATAGTGAGTGGGTCTATTTTCCATTTCCACCAGTCTCCTCTTTTTCTTCCATTTTTATATTCAGATGTTTTTCTTTTAAGCATTATACCTTCACTTCCATTATCCCTACTTTTTTTTCTTATTTCAATTAAATCGTTCCAATTACTGCATGGTATTATTAGTGATATTTGGAGTATGGGTAAGTTTATATTTTGTATTAATTCTTCTAATTTATTTCGTCTATTTTGTAAAGATTCTGTCCTTATATCCAATCCATTTTCTTCTATTAAATCATAAGCTATAAATCCAACAGGTGCTTCTTGCAATTGTTTGTTGGTTATTGTTTTTCTTCCAATTCTGGTTTGTAAAATTGAGAAAGGCAATGGGGCAAAACTACCATCATTGTTAATATGTACACAAATAATTTCTCCATCTATGGCTGTGCCATTGGGTAAGACATTTTTTAAAATTTCATATTCAGGAAATTTATCTGTCATCAATT
>JANMAV010000158.1:0-3753 GCA_031360055.1 Ferruginibacter sp. | reverse complement strand
TAGACATCTTTGTTTCAAAAGAAAACGTTTTTATTAACTTTTCAATTGAACCATTTTTTGTGGTGGAAATTGTATCGTAGTTTGGGTCGTTATTTTTAGAAATACAACACCAAACATCTGCAACGGGAAGCAACGATATTGCACTACTGCCAACATTGGGTTTACTGCTATTGTGGCTTGACGTTGTTACTTGTGCATTTGTGCTACTATCAGCAGCAGCTCCATCGGAAGGAATACTATTTTGCTTCATATATTAATTTTTAGTTTTGTTTTTCAATTTAGCTTTGGTTACGGTCTGACGATTTCCAAATTCCACAACAGCAGTAAGCCCTGTACGTTGGCTTAACCAATTACATCACTCCATTGATTAGCCATTGCATCAGCAATAGATTGAAATAATTTACTTTTTTCATGGCCAGATTTTAATTTATTATTGGTAATGCAATCAGTAAAATACCTACGCTTTATTTGCCCCGTTGCTTTACGAAATTGTATTTGATCTGGTACAGGCTTATCTGTATGAGTACGTACTTCAAACAATGTATTTTCGGCATTATGTTGTAATGGTGGTAAATTTTTAAGCCATAACGCTGTACGTTTCATTTGCCTTTCACCAAAATAATATGGATGTATTATTTGTGTTGGTTTTAAAATATTTGAAGAAATATGCCCCAAGGGATTTTCTAAACAAATATGATTTATTGGAGCTGAGTACAATTTTAAAAAAAATTCTATAGCCTTATTTCTTTTGTAAATTCTTTCTATGGCAGCATTACCATGTACTTCAATGTTACAATAATGAAGCCCTGCACTACTCAAAAATGTACATGGTGGAAAACCTATAAATGCATCCCAACCATTATTAATAAAATTTAAAATATCACCTTGTAAATGTGGACCTGGTTTATCAGTAGCTAGTATATCACAGCTCCATGCATCAAAACCTTTTTTTATAAAAGCATCCCTTACTGTTCCAGAATATTCACAACCGATTAAAATTCTTTTCATATAAATATTTTAATATTTCCAAAAGGCCGCAAAACCATTTATATTAAACTGTACTCATAATTTACTTCACTCTCAAATACAATCGGGGCGGCAGCCTCACAAAACCAATCTAACTCATAACGCCCTACGTGCAGGCGATTTTTACGGCTATCTCTTTTACATATGGTTACGGTGTGTAGTTTTTTATAATATCTATATTTCATTTTTTAGTTTTTATAGTGTTGTAGTTATACCCAGTTCTTCTTCTAAAATGCTTAATAATTTAGATTGTATAAAATAAATTTCTAAAAATTTCAAACGAACAACAATTTGCTCTTTGCTCATCATTTCAACATCTTTATTTATACTTTTTAAGATTAATGAGATAAAACATTCTAAATCGCTGTTTTTTATATCCATAAATTTTATATTTCATACTCATAATTTACCTCACTCTCAAATACCATCGGGGCGGCAGCCTCACAAAACCAATCTAACTCATAACGGCCTACGTGGAGGCGGTTTTTACGGCTATCTCTTTTACCTAGGGTTACGGTGTGTAGTTTGTTTTTTACCAGTAGTTTTAATACATCGGTTACATCGGCATTGGTATCGGCCACTAGCGTAAAATGCTTATCATCGTAGTTAAGTAAACTGTATGGTGGTATGCCTTTTTTGCCACTGTATTTTAAATGCTCGGGCACGGCTACAGCTAAATTGTAACTACCCTGCAAAGCTGGCTCTAGGGTAAATGGGTTAAGCAGGTTATCTATAGCGGTTTTGGCTTTGCCGTTTATGTTTTCGGTTGTTTCACCATCTTCATCTAACACTTGTATTTGCTCACTCTCATCAATCCCTTTATCTTTTATACCATCAAAATTTAGCAACTCTTCATTATAAAATGCTCCAAAACGGCTGTAAAAACGTAAGCCTTTGCTTTGGTTTAATATATCGGCCATTAAGGGTACATCGTAATTGCCTTTTGCATCAGTTATGGCATCGGTTTTAAAGTGGTATTTTATACATTCCATTACGCCCTGCATATAATCTTTAATGGGGCTTTGTGGGGTAATATACATTTTGTACCTATTGGCTTGCACCATGTGTATGGTACCCATACCATCGTTTACCCGTACTAGCTTACGTACTTTACGCCCATTTATACGCTCGTACCATGGCTCACATACACAACCTACTTCGTACTCATCTTTATAAATAAATAGCTTTTCAAAATGTACCTGTGTACCTCCAGTGAGCAGCTCCCAACGTTTTTTTAGTTGCTTTTCAAACACATGTTCATTTATACCATCTTTTAAAAAAACTAAGCTGTGTATGTGTATGTGCAACCCGTTGATAGCATTGGGTTTTACCTCTATACCATACTCACCACCGTGTACACTGGTTTTCCAAAAAATGCAACGGCGTAGGTCTAAAAAGTACTTTGCTAACTCCCTTGCATAAAATGCTTTGCCATTAAATAACCCGTTGGCGTGGGGTACGGTTAGTGTTAAATGGTAGGGCTGTAGGGTTTCTATTAACTTTTGTGGTTTGTTGGCCGTATTTACCATGGCTACCTCAAAATAATTTCGGTACAGCTTGCGTATGAGTTGGCTTTTACGCATAAGCCAAACGGGATCGAGCCTGTGCTTGGTGTACCATGCCATTATCATTTGTGCCTTGGTTACACCCTGGTTGGTAAACATGGCATAAATAGCTTTATTAGTAGTTTTTATTTTGTAGTACAGTAAGGCTATTTCGTTTAGCTCCCAAAAAATGGCATTATCTACACATACAATTTGCCTTTGCTGCAGCACTTTACTATTGGTTTGGTAGGTTTTGGTTTGGCATACGGTACCGGTATCTCTCAAACTTATGTACTCCGCTTTGCTTGGGGGTAGGTTTATGCCCTGGTCCGCAAAAAACTCCAATATGCTTTGTGCCATTTTTTGAGCCTCCTGCCGCTTAAAACTTATTTTACCTTGCTGGCGGTTATTAGCCCTTACTTTATCGTAATTTTCTACAATCATTAATTTTTGGTTTTACACGTAAACGTGCTAGGTTAGTTCTTATATTATCGAGGGAGGGCAAAACGGACTTTTTGCACCGTTAAAAAAATGCCTGTTACCTTGCCAAAAACTCCTGAAAAGCAGGGGTAGTTACATAGTTAGTTACTGTTGGTTGGCTGGCAAATAATGGGCCCTGGTACATAGCATAAAAAGCATGTACAAGGGCTAGTAAGTTGCCGTAATATTGTGGGTACTGCTTGTGTTGGTTTTGGCTTTGTAAGTGGCCTATGCTATTTACCACATAATCGTTAAGCATATTACATACAGTTGCTGCAGTTTCGCTATTATTAGCTATTGCAGTATTTACTATAGTGGCAAAATGGGTAAGCTCCTCTTTTTGTAGCCTTGCTAGGGGTAGCTGGGTTTTGGTAAATATGTAGTTGTAGCTTTTAGCATCGTAGCGGCATAAAAAATCATTTATAGCATCTGCAAGCATTTGTATGTTTAGTTTATCGGCTATTAGTTGGGCTTGGGCTTGTATTTCAAAATCTTTATAGGCTTTGCCATTGGCCACGGTGTAGCCAAACATGGTTGGGGTAACGGTATATAATTTATACATGCTGTGGGGTATTAATTACGGTTTATTAGTTGGTTTAAAGCATCAATATGTATGTAATAGGTTTTGCCGCCTTTTACACGGCAGGTTTTTAGCTGGCCTGTACGGCATTTTTCGCTAATGGTACTTACATGCATACCTAAA
>JANMAV010000114.1:0-1595 GCA_031360055.1 Ferruginibacter sp. | reverse complement strand
TTTTCAGATCAGCTTCGTCGTCGCGGGCACCAGTACCGCGCTGCCGTTCGATTTCGCCGCGACCGCGATCGACGTCGACGGCGACAGCGGATCGCTCCGCGAATATGCCGAGTTCCAGAACATCTACGCCGAATATCTGGTCAACAACCCGACCAATTTGAGCGTCAACGCCTCGGGGCCGACGGCAGGCAATACGCGGTTTGAATCCACCTCGACCTTCACCGCGCCCGGGATCGATCCCTCGGCCAATCAGAATATCGTCGCGACCTTCTATTCAAAGACCAGCGGCTTCCGCTATCGCATCGGTACGCTCGGCACCGGCTCGACCGTGCGCTTGACCTCGCTGCAGTTCACCTGCCCCAACCTGCCGTCACCCGTCGCGACCTCGAAGCCGCAGGATTTCGGTGACGCGCCCGCGTCCTACGGCAATCCGCGCCACGACATTCTCGCCGGCTTCCGCATGGGTGCGACGATCACCGCCGAGAGCGGACCCTATAATAACGCCACCGCCACCGCCGATGCCGGCGACGATGGCGTGACCATCGCTGCCTTGCGCCAGACCAAGACCGCGACGGCGACGATCACCGTGGCTGGCGCTGCCGGACGCTTGCAAGCCTGGTTCGACTGGAACCGCGATGGCGATTTCCTCGATACCGGCGAACAGGTCGCACGCAACGTCGGCGACAATCTGGCCGGCGATACCAATGCCACGGCCGGGACCATCGGGCTGTCGTTCGTCGTCCCCGCCGGGGCCGTTATCGGCCAAACCTTCGCCCGCTTCCGCTGGTCGACCCAAAGCGATCTCGATCCGTCGGTGCTGGTTGGTCACGACGGCGAAGTCGAGGATTACGTCGTCACCATTCTCGGCATCCCGGTCGTCACCGCGACCAAGACCAGCGCAATCTATGCGCCGACCAGCTTCACCGGCTTCTTCCTGCCCGGCAACGACGTGATCTACACCATCGCCGTCACCAACAGCGGGACCGCAGCGACCGACGCCGACAGCATCTTCGTGCTCGACACGCTACCGGCCCAGGTCGCACTTTACGTCGGCGATTTCGACGCGGCGGGCCCCGCCACCGGGACAATCTATGTCACGCAGCAAAACGGTGCGGCCTTGACCGTTGCGCCGCCCGGCGACGTCGCTTTCTCGGACCAAATCGCCGCGCCCACCAGCTTCGCGCAGTGCAGCTATGTGCCGACCGTAACCAACGCCTATGATCCCGCCATCCGTCACGTCTGCGTCAATCCGAAGGGCTCGCTCGCGTCGGGCACGCCCGCCCCCGGCTTCACGCTGCAATTCCGCGCCCGCATCAACTAGCCACGGTTGACCAATTGCGGCGCGCCGTGGCATGCGGCCTCGCGAACGCGGGTGTAGCTCAATGGTAGAGCTTTTGCTTCCCAAGCAAGTGACGAGGGTTCGATTCCCTTCACCCGCTCCAACATCCAACATGCCGGGGGCATGTTGTATTTTGGAGCGCCGGAGCGAAGCGACGGGCGACCTGAACCAGTTCCGCGCGAACCCCATCAAGGTCCGCGCACCGCTTTTTCGAAAGACAATCACATGGGCTTCCGCTGCGGTATCGTCGGCTTGC
>JANMAV010000057.1:0-12745 GCA_031360055.1 Ferruginibacter sp. | reverse complement strand
GCTTCTTTATGCATGTGTAATTAAAAAAACATAATTTAATCTTAAGGGTTTATGCCAATAAAATATGATTTATAAGTAATTGTTTAAGGACTGTACTGAAAGTAAACAGATTAACAAAACATTGCTAAACAATAATGCATTATGTTTTTATGAGTACCTCACTTAAAAGCTCAATTAGTGTTATTCAAAGTGAGTATTGTTTATAAACATAATGATAAGTGTTTTGAAACATATAGACATAAAAAAATGGCTATCTAGAAGATAGCCATTTTTATAAAATAGAATTAATAAATTACTTTACTGAAGCTACTAAAGCAGTAAATGCTGCTGGTTCATTCATAGCCAAATCAGCCAATACCTTGCGGTTTAAGTCAATTTTCTTTTCTGCTAATTTATGTATGAATTCGCTATATGTAATTCCTTCTGCACGTACTGCAGCGTTAATACGAGCAATCCATAATGTACGGTATTCTCTTTTCTTTAATTTACGACCTACATAACTGTATGTAAGTCCTTTTTCCATTACGTTTTTAGCTACTGTATATACGTTTTTACGTTTACCGTAATAACCTTTGGCGGCTTTTAATATTCTTTTGCGACGGGCCCTACTGGCTACCGAATTTACTGAACGTGGCATGCTTAATTTTTTTTAAAGTTTTAATATTGTTTAGCCATTTTATGGCTTGGTACTGCTATGGTTGTAGAAAAATCTACTTTATTTCATAGCTAATAAACGTTTTACAAAATACATTTGAGTACTATCTACCATGCCATCTTTACGCATAGCACGTTTACGTTTAGTACTCTTTTTAGTAAGAATGTGGCGTTTGAAAGGTTTTTGGAAAAGAATTTTTCCTGTACCGGTAACTTTAAAGCGTTTTTTAGCGCTGCTGTTTGTTTTTACCTTAGGCATTAATATAACTTGTTAATGTTACTCCCTGCTGGCGGTTCAAAATGATGAACACTTATGGAGCCTTGTGGGAAATGTAAAAAGATTACTCTTTTTAGGAGTGCAAAAGTACAAAATTATACTTGAAAAATAAAAACAAAATACAATTAATTTATAAAGCGTTAAAAATAAACCAATTGTGTATGGTATTAGTTAACAACGTATTCCCCTTTTTTATTTACCATAATAATAGGCAGTTGCTTTTTTAACTCAAAAAAATCAAATACAGTTTTAATATTTGTATTAAACTGCTGCAAATACAAATTATCTTTTAAAGCTACTTCTAAAAACTCCATCGATTTTATAATATTGTATTTTACAGGAAATACATGTACTGGTATAAATTCCTGTCCATTATTTTTGGCTACAGAAGCTAAAAAATACAATTCCTCTATAGGTTCATCAGTAATTGGTATGCAACCTGTAGATACACAATTGCCATGAATATAAATAGCACTACCCGGTCTGCTAGCATCACTCAAAATTTTATCTGATGTGTTAGGATAGTTTAAGCCAAGCGATAAATGATAATTACTATTTGGGTTAAACTCATTAATATAATAAAAGCCTTCTGGTACTTGATAATCTCCCTCTACCCTTTTTGGACCCATACTTCCACTTTGCTGACAAACCTTGTATGTTTTAAATAATTTATATTCTCCCTTTGTTGAACTTTTAACCCAAATTTCTAACTGTCTATCATATTTAAAAGAACGAAGGTATAAACTCTCTGGTGGCCAAGAAAGTTGTTGTTTTTCAAATTGATGTTTTAGTGAATCTTCGAGGTTTTTGGCAGCATCAGTTGCTTTTAAAAACATTTTTGCAGTTGGTGCATTTTGTGCCAATAAATTTGAATATGCCCCAAAAAATAAAACACAAGCAAAACCAAATAATTTGATGATATTATTCATATTATTAATACAAAGTAAATTACAACACTAAAATATAAAATATTGTGTTAGCAATTTTATAAATATTATAGTTACTTAATAACTACTGTTAATATTACGAGTTCTCCCAATTCTTTATTTACCAAATCTTTTATTTTATCTTTTTGATATTGAAGTTCATTTTTTAATGGTGCTACATGTGTTGTTATAAATAAAGTGCTACCTACAATTTGCAACTTATCCGTATATTTTGCAACTGTAACTCCCATAATTTTTTCCCAAATTTCATCTATTTGTACCGCTTGTATGCCGCTCTTTAACTTGCTTTTTTGCAAAAATAATTTCATGGCTTCCGCCATAGATAATTCAGCCATATTAGGTGTATTTATAGTTCAATTAATTGCCCGTCTATTTGCAACTCTGTAAAAATTTGCTGCAACCTAAATTTATGTGTATCGGTAATAAACACTTGCCCTTCATTGCTTTTACAAACCCATTGCAATAACCTATTCATTCTTTGTTGATCTAGTTTTTCAAAAACATCGTCAAGCATTAATATAGGGCTGCAATTTTTATACTCTTTTAATAACTCATATTGAGCAAGTTTTAATGCAAATAAAAGGCTTTTTCGTTGGCCTTGGCTAGCTACTATTTTAAAATTTTGTTCATTTAAGGTAAAATGCAACTCATCTTTGTGTATACCTGTAGTAGTACGTTGTAGCATTTTATCTTTATCTAAGCTTTGTTGCAGTAATGGCAACATGGGTTGCTGTTGTAACTGGCTATTGTACTGAGTAGTTATAAGTTCAGCATTATCTGCAATTTGGCTGTAAAAACTTTGTATTAAAGGCATCAGTTTTTTTGAAAAAAATTCTCTTTTCTTAAAAACAATATCTCCTGGTAAGCTTAATTGATTGTTTAAAACTGCTAATAAATTTACATCTATTTTTCTACTTTCAGCAGCGTTTTTAAAAAAGCTATTACGTTGCTGCATTACTTTATTATAAATTATTAATTGCTGTAAATAATCAGCATCTAACTGGCAAATTACGGTATCTAAATACCTTCGTCTGCCTTCGCTACCTCCTATAATAATTTCTACATCATCTGGTGCAATAATAACAGCAGGCAACATACCTACATGCTTTGATAATTTATCATAAGGAACATCATTTAACAAAAAGTCTTTTTTACCAACGCCTTTATAAATACAAGCAATTTTTTGTGTTATAGAATTATTATTAAAATTAGCTTCCAACCTAAACCCATCGGTATTATTTTGGGTATTTAAAGCATCAGTAGCTGAAAAATAGCTTTTTGTAAAACAGCAATAATAAATAGCATCTAATAAATTAGTTTTACCCACACCATTTAAGCCAGCTATACCAATAACATTTTTATTAAAATGATAAATTTGTTTAGGATAATTTTTAAATTGAGTTAATGCTATATCTTTTAATTGCAACATTGTACACAAAGGTAATATTTATATACCTTAGTATAAATTGATATTGGTAATTTGAGTTTGCAGATGATGAGTAAAAACACATAGTTGAAGTTAAGAGAAAAAAAATATGAACAATTTTAATTTCATATTATAATTATCAACAAAAAATAGGGTTTTACCTTATATTTGCAACCTAAAAACTACACACTTGGCTACAAAGTTTTCAAAGGAAACTTACCTGTATTGGTACGAAATGATGTTGTTGCTTCGAAAATTTGAAGAAAAAACTGGGCAATTATATGGGATGCAAAAAATACGTGGCTTTTGCCATTTGTATATTGGGCAGGAAGCTGTAGCCGCAGGTTGTATGACGGCAACAACCCCTGATGATAAGTTTATTACAGCATATAGAGACCATGCTTTGGCTATTGCTAAAGGTGTGAGTGCAAAAAGTTGCATGGCTGAATTATATGGCAAAGCAACAGGTTGTAGCAAGGGTAAAGGTGGCAGTATGCATTTTTTTGGTGTTGAACAAGGCTTTTTTGGAGGCCACGGTATTGTAGGTGCACAAATAGGTACTGGCGCTGGTATTGCATTTGCTGAGCAATATAAAGGAACCAATAATGTGGTATTGTGTTTTTATGGTGATGGTGCAAGCAGGCAGGGTATGCTACACGAAACTTTTAACATGGCCATGCTTTGGAGCTTACCTGTTGTATTTATTTGCGAAAACAATGGCTATGCAATGGGTACATCTGTAGCCCGTACAAGCAAAACTTTGGATATTTATAAAATGGCAGATGCTTATGAAATGCCTGCAGATACTGTGGATGGCATGAGCCCTGAAGAGGTACACAATGCTGTACTTAGAGCTGTTAATAGAGCTAGAGAAAAAGGCGGCCCTACCCTATTAGAAATAAAAACATACAGATATAAAGGGCATAGCATGAGTGACCCTCAAAAATATAGAACAAAAGAAGAATTAGAAGAGTATAAAACCAAAGACCCTATTGAGCATGTTTTAAAAGTGCTTAAAACAGAGTATTCAGTAACTGACGAAGAAGTAGAAACAATAATTAATAGAGTAAAGGCAGAAGTAGATGATAGTGTAACATTTGCAGAAGAAAGCCCTTGGCCAAACGATGATGAGCTACTAAAAGATGTTTACGTACAACAAGATTACCCTTATATAACCGATTAAAGTTGAAGCTAACAAGCAACAATAATTTTACATTAATTTCATAAACTAAACATGGCAGAAAAGAAAGTTACCCTTACTACAGAAAATAAAATTATTACCGAAGAAACAACCATTAACAAAACAAATTTTTGGGAAGCAAATGGTAAAAAAATTATCATTGCAGCAGGTGTAATACTTGTATGTATAGCTGGATATTTTGCTTACCAAAGTTTGGTTAAAAAGCCTAACGATTTAAAAGGTAACGAAGCTGTATACACTGCTGAAAATTTATTTGTAAAGATGGCTGGTACAGGCTTTAGTGCAGATTCTGTAAATATTTTATTAAACGGCGGTTCAGCTGGAGATGTAAATGTTACTGGGTTATTAAAAGTTATTAGCAATTATGGAGGTACACCTGCTAGCAATAGAGCTAAGTACATGGCTGGGGCAGCATATTTACATATTAAGCAATTTGATAAAGCTATAAAATATTTAAACGATTTTAATGCAAACGGTGCTTACCAATTAGATATTAAGAAAAACATGATGTTAGGGCATGCGTATGCTGAGCAAAAAAAGATAGAAGTTGCATTATCAGCATATAAAAAAGCAGCAACCATAAATGATAAAGATGAAGCATTTACTGCTGATGCTTTAATAACTGCAGCAGCTTATGCCGATGTAAATGGCAAAATAAAAGATGCCATAGAGCTTTACGAAAAAGTAAAATCAACTTACCCTGCTTACAGTGCTGTAACAAGCGGTGAAGTAGATAAGCAGTTGGCTAAACTTGGGGTAACTAAATAATAAATATGAGTATTAGTACTGATAATTTAATTAACACAACAGGCATCCAACTTAAAAAGGATGCCTTTGTTGTTATTGTAAAAACAGAATGGAATGAAGCAATAATTGATGTATTGCAGCAAGGTTGTATTGAAGTGCTTGAAGCAAACAATGTATCATTTAAAGTAATTGAGGTACCTGGTGCATTTGAAATTCCTTTTGCTATACAGAGTTATTGGCAAGCTGCGTTGGCTAAATTAAATTTTAAAGATGAACAATATAATAATAACATTGCTATTTATCCTGACGCTTTTATTGCATTAGGCTGTGTTATAAAAGGAGATACACCACACTTTGATTATGTTTGCCAAGGCGTTACAAATGGTATTATGCAATTAAATACAACTTTACCAGTACCAGTTATTTATGGTGTGCTTACGGTATTAAACTTAACACAAGTAAACGAAAGAATAGGTGGTATACATGGCCATAAAGGTAAAGAAGCAGCAGCAGCAGCCATAAAGATGATGGCCATTGAACAACAGTTTTAAAAATATTACCCCATTATTTACATGAATATACAAATATTTATACCCTGTTTTGTAGATCAACTGTACCCAAATACCGCTTTTAACATGGTAAAAGTGTTGGAAAAATTAGGTTGTACTGTAAAATATAATACCAACCAAACCTGCTGTGGCCAGCCTGCTTTTAATGCTGGTTTTTGTGAAGAAGCTAAGGTTGTAGCTGAGAAATTTTTAGCTGATTTTGATAATATTGATTATGTAGTAGCCCCAAGTGCTAGTTGTGTGGGGTTTATAAGAAATTATTACCCTACATTATTTGAAGACACTGTGAAGATGGAGGCAGTTAAAAATTTAGGCAATCGTACGTTTGAGTTTAGTGAATTTTTAATTAATGTTTTAAAAGTAGAAGATGTTGGAGCAACCTTCAATGCAAAAGCTACCTACCACGATAGTTGTGCAGCATTAAGAGAATGTGGTATTAAACAAGGGCCACGAATTTTGCTTAGCCATGTAAAAGGTTTGGAAATAGTAGAAATGAATGATGTGGAAACTTGCTGTGGTTTTGGTGGTACATTTTCAGTAAAGTTTGAAGCTATATCAACTGCCATGGCCGATCAAAAAATTACCAATGTGCAGGCTACCGGGGCTGATTGTATTATAGCAACTGATTGTAGTTGTATGATGCAAATAGGAGGAGTAATAAAAAAACAAAACCTACCCATACAAACATTTCACTTAGCTGATATTTTAGCTAGTGGATGGTAATATTATTCTGCAATTACTTTTAATATATTTTTAATTTGGTTGGCTTTGTGTAGCAACTCTTGTGGCTCTTTACTTAGTATTGTTACATGCCCCATTTTTCTACCAGGTTTTGTTTGTTGTTTGCCATATATGTGTACAAAAACATTATCCATTTTTAAAACTTCGTGCAGGCCATTATATTGTGCTGCACCAGTGTGGTTTGCTTCTCCTACTAAATTAACTATGGCGGCTGGTAAAATATGATCTGTATTGCCTAATGGGTATTGTAATAATATACGCCACACCATATCAAATTGGCTGCTGTAACAAGCTTCTATGCTGTGGTGGCCACTATTATGTACTCTTGGGGCTGTTTCATTTACAAGTACATTATCATCCACATCTACAAATAATTCTACAGCAAAAATACCAGCACTAGCCAATTTTTTTACAACTGTCAAAGCTATTGCTTCAGCTTTCCACAAAATTTTTTCTGCAATAACTGCTGGGCTTATTTGATAGTTTAATAAATTTAATCGTTGGTCCACTACCATATCTACAGGTGCATAAATGGCATTTTCTCCCTTATCATTTACTGCTACAATTATCGATAATTCTTTTTTTATTTGTACCATTTTTTCTAAAACTGCAGGAGCATCAAAACCAATTTCAAAGTCTGCATTAGTTTGTAATACAGCTACACCCCTACCATCATAACCGCCTTGTGCAATTTTGTGCACAGCAGGTAAAAAAGACTCGTGATTTTTTAACTCAGATTTTGTTTTAGTAACAATAAATGAACTGGTAGGTATTTGATAAATTTGGTAGAACTCTTTTTGAGAAATTTTATTATTAATAATTTTTAAAGCTGCTGTATTAGGATAAATTTTTACACCTTCACTCTCTAATTTTTCTAGTGCTGCTACATTTACGTTTTCTATTTCTATGGTTATTACATCTAGATTTTTTCCAAAATTATATACATCATCAAAATTTGTAATTTCACCTTTAGTAAAACTATGACACAGTTTCGAAGCAGGGCAATCTACATCATTCTCTAAAACATAAGTTAGTACTGGGTAATTTATTGCTGCTTGTAATAACATTCTTCCTAATTGGCCTCCACCTAAAATTCCTGCTTTAATCATGCTACAAACTTAAGATAATTGACTATTAGAACGCTTTAAAAGAAAAGTATTTTTTGCTATTGACGAAAACTTTTTAATTGAAAACAGATTTAGTAAAAATACAAGCCCTAATTAGGTTAACTTTGCAGTGAAATTAATACACAAAAGTTATTATTTTACAACTATACAAAATGAAAAAAACACACATAGTAATGTTGATTGGAATAGTAGCACTAATTGTAGGCCTATTATCTTACTCAGCTGATTTTTCTACCTACGATACCATAGAATCTGCAAAGGCAAAACAAGGAAAATTTGTACACATAATTGCCAAACTAGATAAAAAACAGCCAGTAGAATATGACCCCATAACTAATCCTAATTTTTTAACTTTTTTTGCCGTTGATAGCTTGGGTGCAAAAACCAAAGTTGTATTTCACAATAGTAAACCAGCTGATTTAGAAAAAAGTGAACGATTAGTTATGAAAGGCAAAATGGCAGCTGATCATTTTGAGTGTAGCGATATTTTACTAAAATGCCCAAGTAAATATAAGGATGATGAAAAGCAATTGCAGAAAACAATGGAGGAACAAACTGCAAGTATTAGATAAAACTATTTACTCATCCCCTTTTTTTCAACAAACAATATTAGCTGCTCATGAAGTTTGAAGGAGAACATTTATTACCAGGTCAAATTGGTCATTTTTTTGTTATTTTATCATTTATTGCAGCAACCATTGCCTGCATATCTTTTGCCAAAGCGGCTTTACATTCACAAAATAGTGTTGATAAAAACAATTGGTTAAAAACAGGTAGAGTAGCTTTTCTTACCCAGTTTGCAAGCATAATAATAGTATTTGGCATTATGATTTACATCTGCGCCAATCATCTGTTTGAATATATGTACGCTTACAAACATGCGTCATTAGAGCTTGAATATAGGTATTTACTATCTTGTATTTGGGAAGGGCAAGAAGGTAGCTTTTTGTTGTGGGCCATTTGGCATGCAGTGTTAGGTTCCATTATTATTAAAAAAGGCAAAGAGTGGGAAGCACCTGTACTAAGTGTTGTTAGTTTGGCACAAATGTTTTTATCGTTAATGGTATTGGGTGTTTATTTTGGTAATATAAAAGTTGGTAACAGCCCTTTCACCCTCACTAGAAATGAAATTGTAGCCCCAATATTTAATCAACCAAACTATTTAAATTTTGTAAAAGATGGTATTGGTTTAAACATATTATTAAGAAATTATTGGATGGTAATACATCCTCCAATTTTATTTTTAGGTTTTGCCAGCACCATAATTCCATTTGCGTATGCTTATGCAGGCATACAAACAAAAAGATATGGAGATTGGGTAAAAGAAGCCTTACCATACGCTTTATTTTGTGTATGTGTACTTGGTGTTGGTATAATGATGGGTGGTAAGTGGGCCTATGAATCTTTAAACTTTGGGGGTTATTGGGCTTGGGATCCGGTAGAAAATGCATCTTTAGTACCTTGGTTATTAATTGTAGCTGGGTTACATACCATGGTTATTTTTAAAGCAACAGGGCATTCCTTAAAAGCAAGTTATTTGTTTGCGTTCCTAACTTTCATATTTGTATTATACGCAACTTTTTTAACCAGAACAGGTATTTTGGGTGATACCTCAGTACACTCATTTACAGAAACTGGAGATGATATTACGTTTACCATCTTCGGGCATTTATTTGCATTTAAAGCAATGAATGGATTAATACTTTTATACTTATTTAGCTTTGCCTTGCCATCATTATTTTTATTAATAAAGCATTCAAAAAAAATACCTGCCTTACATACAGAAGAAGCAACAAACTCTAGAGAATTTTGGATGTATATTGGCTCCTTGGTCTTTTTTTTGACAGCTATTTTTATCATTGCAAAAACTAGTGTACCTGTATATAATAAGCTATTCAATAAAAATATAGCCCCACCAGAAGATGTTGAATTTGCTTACAATAAAGTAATTGTTTTAGTAGCGATTTTACTAGGTTTTTTAACTGCCATTACACAATATTTGAAATATAAAAGCAGCAACTCAACCGTAATTTTTAAACAAATAATAGTACCTACAATTGTAAGTGTAGGCATAATGTTATTGCTTATTTTCTTGTACCCATTTACTTATTACAAACAAGGTGCAGGTTTTTTAGGAGCTATATATGTTGCTGCATTTGCAGTTATTTACTCATTTGTAGCAAATAGTTTTTACATCTGGAAAATACAAAAAGGTAAATTATTAAAAGCAGGTAGCCCTATTGCACATACTGGTTTTATGCTTATGCTTATAGGTATACTTATATCTGCATCTAATAAAAAAATTATAAGCAGCAGCAATGTAAATGGTATAACCTTACCAACATCTGGTAAAGATCCTTTAACTAAACTTCAAGATAATCCTCAAGAAAATTTAACACTTATTAGGCAAGTGCCAGCAACCCTTGCAGATTATAAGGTTACGTTTATAAATGATAGTGCAGGCAGTGAAAAAGGCAGAAAGTTTTACAATTTAAATTTTGAGAGAAAGAATAAAAATAATGTAACAACTGAAAAGTTTATTTTACAGCCAGATGTGTATGTAATGAAAGATAACAATATGAGTAGTAACCCAGATACGAAGTCATATTTATTGAAAGATGTATTTACGTATGTATCCTATGCTTTAAACAGGCAAAACCAAGCAACAGAAGATACTACAGCATTTGAAGAAAAATTATTAGCCATTGGTGATACTGCTTTTTATAGTAATGGTTTTATGGTATTGCAAAGTGTAAATAAAAACCCAGCAAAAGTAAAAGGTTTGTTACAAGATAAGCAGGTGGCATTGGTTGCAGAACTTAGGCTTACAGCAAAAGATACTATGCATTTTAATGCAAGCCCAATGTTAATTGTTGATAGCAGTTTAAACCTTAAACATGTAGATGACACCGTGTACGCACAAAATTTATTTGTTCGTTTTTTAGGAATCAATGATCAAAATAAATTTAAAATAGGTGTAAAAGAATCTGATGCTTTGATAGACTATGTTACCGTAAAAGCATATATTTTTCCATTAATAAATTTAGTATGGTTAGGTTTAGTAATAATGGCAGCCGGTGTTATATTAAGTATGTTACAAAGAGGTAATTTTAGTAAAAAACAATCTGCCATAATTTTAATATTATCAGTAGGTTTTATATTTTATATGTTTTTATTGGCAAATGCGTAAGGATAAATACAAAAAAAACGGTTAAAAACTTATAGTTTCTAACCGTTTTAAACTTAGTGCCCACGAAAGGTTCACTAGCCCATTACAATTCAATACTTTATATGCTTTGGTGCAGCAAAAACCCTATTTTTATGCCTTAAAAACCCATTTTATGTATATAATAAACCCCAAAAAAGCTGCTTTGATTACTGTAAAAATTCCAGTGTTTAATACTCCTGTAGTGGTTACAATTTTACCAACAAAGTAATATTTGTAAATGGCAAAGCTATTTATGTGCAAACTGCTATACATAAAACCAACACACTACTTAAAACCCTTACCCCTCCTTAATTACCACAGCTTTTTTACTTAAAATATTTGCGTTTTTAAGGCAATCGTTGTATTCTTCCAATAAAGTATAATATTTTTCTCTCCAGTTATCGCCGTTGGCATTACCAATGGGCACCACTGCTTGTACCCCCTCTGCCACGGCTGCATTACCCACAGTTAGCAGCATACTCCCACGCCCAGTAATTACCCAATCAGCGTTTAAGTTTGGATAATTATTAAGAATATTACATAATTTATCAGAACCAATTGCTCCTTTTTGGTTCAAATAACTGTTTGATAATTTATTTTTTTTACAAAATACAGTTACTAGTTCATGTTGATAATCAACAAATTGCAACATTCTTTCCTTTGCCGTTAGCATTTTTCTTAAATATTATTTGGTATTCTTAAATATTATTATCAACCTTTGCAAACCACAGTTCAAACAAAAAGCAAAAAAATGATACTACATAGTAAAAATATTACGCCCACACAAAAGCCATTAGGGCATATTGGTTGGGCGTATGTAGTTCAATCGTTTTTGCATATTAATTGTTACAGTTGCTGTGGTAAGAACTGTAAACAAAAATTTTAAAAAAGCTGCATCCTTTACAGGGTGTGGCTTTTTTTTGTTAAATGTAAATTTTTGCAATATAACAATAAGTTAAATAAAATAAAATTTTATAACAATAGCAAAAACACCTATTAATAATTAAAAAACATGCAAAATGAGTAAAACCACCACCACAAACCCAACCTACACCCCCACACCCAGGCAGCAGCAAATAAGCCCCACCAAGCCAATACCACCACCCACCACCTATACCGATAACCGTACAACAAAGCAACACACCTGGGCAAGCCCCATGTTTGTAGATCAGGTACAAAAAAGGCTACAGTATTTAGAAGATGAAAATATTGAAATGATACGCCTCTTTACCGAATTAAAAAAACACTTACTAAAAAAATACTTTACCGTAAAAGAGGCCTCAGCATATTTAGGTATGCATGTAAGTACCATTAGCGAAAAATGCCGTACAGGCCAGCTAAAAACCTGCCGTGTAAAAGGCGGCAAAATTTACTACATACATATTGATGCTTTAAACCAACTAATAAACCGTAATTAAAACCACCCCACAAAATGAGTACATTATTACAAGTATATAACGCAGCACAAGCCATATTAAATAAATACGGCGTAACTGTATCAACCCACCCCTATACCACAACAGGCACAGGTTATGAGTTAGAAGTTAATTTTAATATAAGTATAGGAATAGGAGATAAACTATATCAAAAAGTAGATATTGTTTTATTTTATTATAAAGAAAGGACAGATTTAGATACCGTTTTATCAGTAGAGCAAAGTACCGTAAAAGAAGCCTTATTAATGTTTGAGGAAAAAGCAATAAAAAATTTTACAAAAAATAAAACCGAAAATTTAACCTATTAACCACCCCACATGCACAAATTACAAGATTTATACAACGAAGCTGCCAAACTACTAACCAACCATTTTGAGCCAAGTATATTTAATACCTACAGTATAGAGGTAGG
>JANMAV010000276.1:0-1794 GCA_031360055.1 Ferruginibacter sp. | reverse complement strand
CCATCCATACGTGCAAAGGCTACTAAATTTGCTCCTGCATCTACAATGCAAATGTCCATTTTGGTATCTATACCAGTTGCCGATGTTTTTGCTGCTGCTATGGCAGCTTCTGCTTGTGCTAATGTAATGTTCATTTTTTTTATTGGGGGTTTTATTGTTTTATTAATTTTTATTTTACGGCTAATAAATCTACAAATTCTATTACAGGATCTACAGCTAACAGCTCCGCTGCATTGGCCATTAAAGCTTTGGCAATTTCGCCTTGTAAGTGAGCACTACGCCCATCTTCGGTAGTAAACGTATCAAAAATACCAAAGGTATTGGCATTTATTTTTAAGCCATACCAACGTACAGTATCTGGCTCGGCTTGTGCCAATGGCAATGCACTTTTTAAAAAGTTTTCTACTGCTTCTTCTTTACCTTCTTTAGCCACTACACGGGCTAATAATGCAAATTTTTCCATGGTATGTATTATTAATTAATAAAATTGGTTACAAAATATTTTTACAAGGTTGCCATATCTATTACAAACCTATACTTTACATCCCCTTTTAACATACGGTCATAGCTAGCAGTAATATCTTTCATATCTATCACTTCAACATCTGATACTATATTATGCTCTGCACAATAGTCAAGCATTTCTTGTGTTTCTGCAATACCTCCTACAAGGCTACCACACAAACTTTTACGGTTCATAATTAAGTTAAATATTTGTACTTGTGCTGGGGTAGGTGGTGCACCTACACAAATTTGCACTCCATTTGTATTTAGTAATGATAAGTATGTAGCATAATCATGCTCAGCTGATATAGTGTCAATTATAAAATCAAATGTACCTACTACAGCTTTTAATTGGGCTTCATCTTTCATATTTACAAAATGTTGTGCACCTAGTTTTTTTGCATCAGCTTCTTTGCTTGCACTTGTACTAAGTACAGTAACATCTGCACCAAATGATACTGCAAATTTTACTGCCATATGGCCTAAACCTCCAAGCCCTGCAACTGCCACCTTATGGCCTTTACTTACCTTCCAATGGCGTAGGGGAGAGTATGTAGTTATGCCAGCACATAACAAAGGCGCTACTGCATCTAACGCTAATTTATCTGATACTTTTAAAACAAAATCTTCCGTTACAACTATTTGTTTGGAATAACCACCATAGGTAATAGTTTTTTTATCTTGCTCATAACTATTGTAGCTAGATGATACTCCATTACTACAATATTGCTCTTGGTTTTCTATACAATTTTTACAAGTTCGGCAACTATCTACAAAACAACCTACACCAGCTAAATCACCAACTTTAAACTTAGTAACATTGGCTCCAACTTTACTTACTACACCTACTATTTCATGGCCTGGTACCATAGGGTATATAGAGTTACCCCATTCATTTTTTACCTGATGCAAATCTGAGTGGCAAACACCACAATACTTTATATCAAATTGTACATCATTTGGTCCTACATCCCTTCTGTCAAAACTCCAAGGTTCAAGTTCAGTACTGCTGCTTTTTGCGGCATATGCTTTTGTGGTTGTTGGCATAACAATAAATTTTTAATTTAAACACAAAGTTATATTAATGTTGAAACATTAAAAACAATATATTATGAATACTTTTTAATAAACATAAAAAAAGCAATTCATTTTTTTTGAATTGCTTTGTGTTATTATTGTGTATTTAGAGCCCAATCATAATCATAAAAATCAATTTTTGTATTAGCAGGCAGGGGAGTTGTTAGATAACTATTTAAAAATGCCAAAACTGTGCCTTTGGCTTTAATAAAA
>JANMAV010000273.1:0-35880 GCA_031360055.1 Ferruginibacter sp. | reverse complement strand
CAAAAGAGATAACAGAAATTTATAAATCAAGATGGGAAATTGAAGTGTTTTTTAAATTTATAAAGCAGCATTTAAATTTTAGCCATCTGTTAAACAGAAGTGAGAACGGAATTAAAATAGTGATGTATATAACGATGATAGTAGCTATTTTATTAGAACATTATAAAACAATACATAATATTAAGGGTTACAAAATAGCAAAAAAGAAATTTGCACAAAATTTAGAAACAGATATTATTTATAACATAGTAATCTTATGTGGAGGAAGTCCACAGAAAGCGAAAAGTATGTTGTATAAAAAATCTCCATAAATCTTCCGAACAGTTATGGTGAAGACACGAACCAAGGCGGATAATTATCCTATGCCTAGGTTGTTGCCCCCACTAGCAGATATGCAGCTTAGGTAAAACAGCCAAGGGTATCTGTGCCTACCATATACCCTGACACAACAAAAGCCATACTCCATAACGTTAGGAAACCTTTTTACAAATCCCACTCCCATTTTGCCGCTTTAAAAGTATTACAATGGGCTGTGATAATTATTCGTACATCTTCGCTGTAGCCACCACCCATGCTCACTACACAGGGTAAATTGTGTTTTTTTACTGTGGCAAAAACAAATGCATCTCTTTCTTTACATCCTTCTATACCAACTTTCAATTTTCCAAACTTATCGGTATCTAAAATATCAACTCCAGCCAAATAAAAAACAAAATCGGGCTGTACTTTGTCTATTAAATTGGGCAAACTATCTTTTAATAACTGCAAATACGATTGTGTTGTACAACCATCCAGCAGTTCTACATCAAGGTCACTTTTTTCTTTATGAAAAGGATAATTATTTTTGCCATGCATACTAAAAGTAAACACCCTTGGCTCATGCTCAAATAACTTGGCCGTACCATTGCCTTGGTGCACATCAAGATCAATAATTAAAATTTTATTTGCCAACTGTTGTTGCAATAAATAATTTGCTGCTATGGCTTGGTCGTTTAGCATACAAAACCCTTCCCCTCTTTCAGCAAAAGCATGGTGTGTGCCTCCAGCAACATTTAATGCTACTCCATTTTGCATAGCAAAAAAACAACAATCAATAGTGCCTTGTGCTATAATAAATTCTCGTTGTGTAAGTTGTGTAGATTGAGGAAAACCAATAGCCCGTTGCTCTTTAGCAGTAAGGGTTTGCTGCAATAATTTTTGTACATACGTTGGCTCATGTGTTAGTAATACTGTGCTTAATAAACACTCCTTTGGGGTAAAAATATTTTCACTAGTAATTACACCTTCGTGCAACAGCTGGCCGGGTATGAGCTCATATTTAAGCATAGGAAACCTATGGCCTTCAGGTAACGGGTGAGCATAAATTGGTGTATAAGCTATTTTTAATATGGAAGAATGTGTACACATATAATGAAGGTAAAACCCTTTAAATGGATATTAAAATTTTTGTACTGTATTGCTCAAATACAATTAAATTTCAAATCAATTTATTTTATTAAATACCTATTTTCAACTAATACAAACATGCATTTTACTACCTTCGCCACATGAATTTTTTAGACAAAGGATTAACACAACAAGAGCTAATTAGCCTATACAAAACCCTGCTATTGCCCCGTATGATAGAGGAAAAAATGTTGGTGCTACTTAGGCAAGGTAAAATATCTAAATGGTTTAGTGGTATTGGCCAAGAGGCAATATCAGTAGGGGTTACAGCAGCATTGCAGGTAGATGAGTGGATTATGCCTTTGCACAGAAACTTAGGCGTATTTACCGGCCGTAATATGCCATTAAGCAAATTGTTTATGCAGTGGCAAGGTAATAAAGAGGGTTACAGTAAAGGCAGAGAACGTAGCTTTCATTTTGGTAGTAAAGAACATTTTATTTGTGGTATGATAAGCCACCTAGGCCCACAATTAGCCTTGGCTGATGGGGTAGCTTTGGCCTATAAATTAAAAAAAGAGCAAAAAGTATCTTTAGCATTTAGTGGCGATGGAGGTACTAGCGAAGGTGATTTTCATGAAGCCCTAAACACCGCTGCTGTGTGGGAACTACCGGTAATTTTTGTGATAGAAAATAATGGCTATGGCCTTAGCACACCCGTAAATGAGCAGTACCGTTGCGATAGTTTGGTTGATAAAGCAAAAGGCTACGGTATGGATGGCATACGTATAGATGGCAACAATTTGCTTGAAGTGTTTGATACCATAAAAGGGGTAAGAGAGTATTGTTTAAAAAATCAAAAACCTTATTTGGTGGAGTGTATGACCTTTAGAATGAGAGGCCACGAAGAGGCTAGTGGTGTAAAGTATGTGCCAGCAGAATTATTTGCTGAGTGGGAGAAAAAAGACCCCGTAAAAAATTACGAAGCTTGGTTATTGGCAGAAAACTATCTATCAATTAATGAAATAACCAACATTAAACAAGATACTAAAAATTATATTGATTCAGAATTGGCTTTAGCCATGAAGGCAGAAAATATTATACCAAATACGGAGGAAGAAATTAAAGACATGTATGCACCACTGACAACAAATACTGGCATCACTGTTTTAAAAGATACTTTACCCACTCATCAACACATACAACCATCAACTGAAAAAAAATTTATAAACGCCATTACTGAAGGGCTGCATATTAGTATGCAAAAGCACCCTAACTTAATATTAATGGGACAAGATATTGCAGAGTATGGCGGTGCATTTAAAGTTACGGAAGGTTTTGTAGCAGAGTTTGGAAAAGAAAGAGTACGCAATACACCATTGTGTGAAAGCGCTATTGTTGGGGCAGCATTAGGCCTTAGTTTAGAAGGGTATAAAGCTGTAATGGAAATGCAATTTGCAGATTTTGCCACCGTAGGCTTTAACCAAATAATAAATAACCTTGCCAAAATACATTACCGTTGGGGCCAGCAGGCAGATATTGTTATACGTATGCCTACAGGTGGCGGCGTTGGTGCAGGGCCATTTCATAGCCAAAGTAATGAGGCATGGTTTGCACACACACCTGGCCTTAAAGTAGTATACCCTAGCAGCCCACAATGTGCTAAAGGTTTAATGATAGCTGCCATAAATGACCCCAACCCAGTTTTGTATTTTGAACATAAAGCTTTATACAGAAGTGTAAGTGGCCAAGTACCTACTGAATATTATGAAGTAGAAATAGGCAAAGCAAGGCTAGTACAACATGGAGAAGATGTAAGCATAATTACCTATGGCGCTGGGGTACATTGGGCTATGGAATATGCTGAAAAGAATAAAAATGTTAGCGTAGAAATTTTAGATTTAAGAACCTTGCTACCATTAGATTATGAGGCTATTAAACAAACCGTTTTACACACAGGCAAAGTGCTAATTTTACACGAAGATTCCTTAACAGGAGGTATTGGTGGAGAGGTAGGAGCATGGATAGCTGAACATTGTTTTGATGCCTTAGATGCACCCATTAAACGTTGTGCCAGTTTAGATACTGCCATACCCTTTAACCTCGATTTAGAAAAAAACTTTATGGCTTATGGCCGCTTAGGCCAAATGGTTGAGCAATTATTACAATATTAAACAGCAATACATGCACCCAACAATACAAAGCAAATTGCCTAACGTTGGCACTACTATTTTTACAAAAATGAGTGTTTTAGCAGCGGAATATAATGCCATAAACTTAGGGCAAGGTTTCCCTGATTATGACATGAACCCAGCTTTAATAGAACAAGTAAATAAAGCCATGAAAGATGGATACAACCAATACCCACACAGCAATGGGTTGGCTTTATTGAGAGAAAGAATTGCAGAAAAAGTGTACAATTTATACGAAGCTACTGTACACCCTGCTGATGAAATTACCATAACCCCCGGTGGCACTTATGCCATTTACACGGCACTTACGGCTATATTACAACCTGATGATGAAGTTATTGTATTTGAACCTGCTTATGATTGTTACATACCTGCCATAGAATTAAATGGAGCAAAAGCAGTAACCGTACCATTGCTGGCAAATACATACGGTATTGATTATAACCTTACCAAACAATACATAAATGCAAAAACTAAAGCAATAATAATAAACTCACCACACAACCCAAGTGGTGCTATACTAACCGTTGCAGATATTGAATTTTTAAAAGAAATTACTCAAAATACAGGCATATTTATTATTAGTGATGAAGTGTATGAACACCTTATTTTTGATGATAAAAAACACCTGTCTCTACTTGCTTACCCTGAGCTATACCAAAGAAGTTTTGTAACTTTTTCATTTGGTAAAGTATATAATTGTACTGGTTGGAAAACAGGATATTGTATAGCACCACCCACCCTTACCAAAGAGTTTAGAAAAGTACATCAATTTAATAGCTTTACAGTGCATAGCCCCGTGCAGCATGCCTTAGCAGCTTTTTTGCCTCAGCAAAATGAGTATTTAGATTTGGGGGGGAAATTACAACAAAAAAGAGATTATTTTAAATCGCTAATGGCTCAAACTGCTTTTGAACCATTGCCAAGTTTTGGCAGTTACTTTCAATTATACAGTTATAAAAATAAAAGTGAAATCTCTGAAAGTGAAATGGCCATACAATTGGTAAGAGATTATGGTGTGGCTACCATACCTGTAAGTGCCTTTTACAAAACCCCGGTAGAAAACCAAGTGCTTCGTTTTTGTTTTTCAAAAAAAGAAAGTACGTTGGAAGCAGCTGTAGAAAGGTTAGTTAAGTTTGAAATATAAAGGGCAGTTGGCAGTAGGCAGTTGCCAGAGGGCAAAGGGCAGTTGCCAGAGGGCAAAGGGCAGTTGGCAAAGGGCAAAGGGCAGTTGGCAGAGGGCAAAGGGCAGTTGGCAGAGCGCAAAGTGCAGTTGGCAGTTGGCAGTAGGCAGTTGGCAGAGGGCAGTTGGCAGAGGGTAAAGTACAAATGTTCAATTGTCAATTTTCAACGATCAATGTTCAAATATTTGCTACAAGTAGTATTGTTTTAGCAAGTATTAAAAATAATATGCAAATCAGCGGCAAAAGTGTATAACCACAAAGGCAAAAAGCAAAGGAAGTTGCACAAAGTAGAAATTTTAGTAAAATTATTGCAGCAAAATTTATAGTAATATTTGTAATAAATCAGCAATCAAAAATCAGCAATAGTAACCCTCCTTTTTTTGCAAATATTCCTCAGCTTTTATCAAATCGTCTGGCACATCTATTTTTACAGCATCATCATTTGTAAGTACCATTTTTAATTGTATACCATGCTCAAGGTAGCGCAGGCACTCAATTTTTTCAGCAAGCTCTAAGGGAGATGCTGGCCAAGTTGTAAAATTTAATAAGGCTTTTTTTCTAAAAGCATACACTCCTATATGTTCATAATAAGTTGGGGTTATGGTTTGCTCACGGTGGTAAGGTATAGGGCTACGGCTAAATAATAGGGAGTTAAAATTTAAATCTACCGCTACTTTTACAATATTTACATTATTAATTTTAGCAGCATCTGTAATAATTTTTATGGGAGATGCTACCTGTATTTTCTGTTCCTTATCATTTTCAAATACAGCTAACAAATCTGCTAGCAATTGTTTATTAATAAATGGTTCATCGCCCTGCACATTCAATATAATATCTGCCTGCATGTTAGCCACTGCTTCGGCAATACGATCGCTACCACTTTCGTGCTGTGCAATACTCATAATGGCTTTGCCACCGTTGATAGTAATTTCATTGTAAATAATATCGCTATCAGTTACTACAAATACATCAGTAAATAATTTTGTAGCTACAGTATTATCGTATGTAGTTCTAATTACCGTTTTTTTGCCTAGCGGCTGCATCAACTTATATGGAAACCTAGTAGCAGCATACCTTGCAGGTATAAGAGCAATTTTAATCATTTTTTAATTTGCATTAACTTTCAACAATAGGTATAGGTATAGTTTTACTTTCATACAAACAATGTTGGCATTGGTAGTACCGTTCTTCCATTATTTGTGTGGTAGAAAATAATTTGGTAAAAAAACGAGTAATGATATCATTTTTTTTGATAGAAGTTATGGCAATGATTTCATTTTCATTACAAACTGGGCAATGTATGGTTTGTAAATATTCATCTTCAAAATGCATGAGCAAATCCGTTGCTTCATCAGCATCACTAATGTGTACTAGTAATTTTATTCCCCCAATACTATTATTAAAAATTGGATATATTGTAGCCGTGTTTTCATCTTTCAAATAGCATTTTATACCAGCATCTAACAATTTAGTGTATATGATATTTGCCGAAAAATAATTATCAAAAGTTTTAATAATAGTGGTTTGCATACAGCATGTTATTTAGCATCTATTATCATGGGTGTGTTGCCCTTGCCCATTACTATTACTTTTGCATTGGTGCTAAGTGCCAGTTCCTTCATGGCTTTTATTTGCTCATATTGTAGTTGTTGGTCAGTTAATCCTGTATTTATTATTCGTTGATAGTCTGCTATACCTTGTGCCTCTACTCGTTTACGTTCAGCTTCTTGCTTTTCTTTTAGCAATACAAATTCCATTTTTTTTGCATCTTGTTCAGCATTTATTTTACTTTCTATTGATGCTTTTACTGAATTTGGCAAGGTTATATTTCTAACTAGCAACTGCTCTAAATATAAGCCTCTTTGTTTAAAATCTTGCTCTATACTTTTATAAATTCTTTGTTGAAACTCATCTCTTTTAGATCCAAATAAATCTACCGCTTGGTAATACACAGCATTATCTCTAATTTTTGTACGGGTAATAGGGCGTACAATCTTATCAATATAATCACTTCCCGTTTCTCTAAAAAGCTTAGGGGCTTCGGTGCTTACTACCTTATACAACACAGTTAAATCTATGGTTACTTCTAGTCCATCGCTAGTTAACACTCTAATAGCATCGTCTCCTTCCAAAGCACCTTCACTATGCACCCCACTCATGGTATAGTTTTGCGTTTTCACATCTACCTTTTCAATATTAAGCATTGGGTTTACAACATGTAGGCCACTGCCAAGTACATCATTTTGTATGTTACCAAAAAGCGATTTTATGCCCACTGTACCTGCATTTATTTGCACTATGCAACTGGTAAAAATACCAAGAGCGACAAATAAAAACCCAACTAATTTGGCAATTGGTTTTATTTTTTGAAATCGTTCATCATTTGCAAAAACTGTAAAACTTAGTATAATAGCAATAAATCCTAAAAATAGTAAAAACATAATCGGTATAATTTAATGTATAAAGTTATATCATTTATTATTAGTATGAAGATAGTGCTAAGGCTTACAAACCTTACTTTTACAACAACCAATTGTGTATGCTGTATTTTATAAATTCAATATTTATATATAAATTTGGCAACATTATTAAAAATAAACACAATATACTTTATGAGCTACATAGCATCAATTTATGCCCGTCAGATATTAGATAGCAGAGGCAACCCAACCGTAGAAGTAGATATTTTAACAGAAAACGAGAGGCTTGGTCGTGCTGCAGTACCTAGTGGTGCAAGTACAGGTATACATGAGGCTGTAGAGCTTAGAGATAATAAAAAAAATTATTACGGAGGCAAGTCAGTATTAAAAGCTGTAAACAATGTAAATACTACTTTGGCTGAGCATTTAACGGGCTGGGATGTAGCAGACCAAACTGGTATTGATGCCATGATGATTGAGCTTGATGGCACTGCAAATAAAAGTAAACTAGGTGCAAATGCTATGTTAGCTGTGAGCTTAGCCGTAGCAAAAGCAGCAGCTTTAGAAGCAAATTTACCGTTGTACCGTTATATAGGAGGTACTAATGCAAAGGTGTTGCCTATACCTATGATGAATATTTTAAATGGTGGTGCCCATGCTGATAATAAAATTGATTTTCAAGAATTTATGGTAATGCCCGTAGGTGCAAAAACTTTTAGCGAAGGCTTGCAATGGGGTGTAGAAATTTTTCATGCATTAAAAACTGTGCTTAAAAAGAAAGGATACAGTACCAATGTAGGAGATGAAGGTGGCTTTGCACCAAATATACAGAGTAACGAAGAGGCTATTGAAACTGTACTTACCGCCATACAAGTAGCAGGCTACAAAACAGGAAGCCAAATAAGTATTGCTATGGATGCTGCCAATAGTGAATTGTGGAATGCTAAGGAAAAGAAATACATTTTTCATAAAAGTGATGGCAAAAAAATGACAAGTGAACAGTTAGTAGCTTACTGGGAAAGCTGGGTGAAACAATACCCTATTATATCAATAGAAGATGGAATGGCGGAAGATGATTGGAAAGGTTGGAAAATGATGACAGAAGCATTAGGCAGTAAATGCCAAATAGTAGGCGATGATTTGTTTGTAACCAATGTAGATAGACTTGCCCGTGGTATAAAAGATGATATAGCTAATGCTTTATTAGTAAAAGTAAACCAAATAGGCACCCTTACCGAAACCATTAACGCAGTAAGTATGGCACAGCAAGCTGGCTACAACACCATAATGAGCCATAGAAGTGGCGAAACGGAAGATAGTACCATTGCAGATTTGGCAGTGGCATTAAACTGTGGACAAATAAAAACAGGCAGTGCAAGCCGTAGTGATCGTATGGCTAAATACAACCAACTATTACGTATTGAAGAAATGCTGGCTGATAGTGGGCAATACCCTGCCGGTAAAATTAAATTTGGTAAATAATATAATAACCATGCTATCTCATAAATTTAAACCTGTATTTAAAGTAATTAAAAACAAATATGTAGTTACTACCATTGCATTTTTGGTTTGGATGATATTTTTTGACCCAAAAGATTGGGGACTTATGCTTACAAGAGCAAAAAAATACAAAGATTTAAAACAAAGTGAGCAGCATTTAACCCAGCAAATTGTAGATACACGTAAAGAGCTAAGCTTATTAAATACCGATGCAGCATCTATAGAAAAATATGCTAGAGAACATTTTTATATGAAAAAAGAAAATGAGGATTTATTTATTGTTAAAACCAAGTAATAATTTATAACCCACACAATACTAATATTAAATTTGCGTTATTAATACCTACAATACATTTTAAACTAATATATTTTTATGGTTATCATAACACAGGATGACCTCACAAAATTCTTATACGGTGAGGCCAATTCTGAAAAAACAGCATTAATTGAGCAATTAATTGCAAATAACAATATTAACATTCAGCAAAGATTAGCAGCTTTACAAGCCGCCACCGAAAAGCTTGATGAAATTAAATTAATGTCCCCAGACGAACGTTCGGTGGATAGAATTTTTAATTATTCAGAATCAAGAGTAGAAGCTTTGGATAGCATGTAAATAACTTTTTTGTTTAGTAACTTTATTGCCCGTATTAACCTACGGGCTTTTTTTATGAAAATTGCCGATAGGTACAAGTTTTTTATTGACTATTTTTTGCATCATCAGCCAGAGGCTGAAACAGAGCTGCTCTACACAAACCCTTTTGAGTTATTGGTAGCTGTAATTTTATCTGCCCAATGTACCGATAAGAGGGTGAACTTAACCACGGGTTCTATATTTGCAAAATATCCTGATGCAAAAACAATGAGTAAGGCAACAATTGAAGATATTTTTGCGTTAATAAAAAGTATTTCATACCCCAATAATAAAGCAAAGCATTTGGTGGGTATGAGTAAACTTTTAACGGATAAATACGATGGTATAGTACCTATGACTGTAGCTGAGTTAATTGAATTACCAGGAGTAGGTAGAAAAACTGCCAATGTAGTAACATCAGTTATTGATGAGCAACCTAACATGGCGGTAGATACCCATGTATTTAGAGTGAGTGGTAGAATTGGTTTAACAGTAGCTGCAAAAACAGTAACAGCTGCTGAAAAACAGTTAATTAAACATATACCAAAAATGTATGTACACAAAGCTCACCACTGGTTAATATTACACGGCAGGTACACTTGTATAGCTAGAAAGCCTTTGTGCCAAAACTGTGGTATAACAAGTGTTTGTAAATTTTACCAAAAACAAATAAAGCAAGTATAATTTTTCTTATATTTATTTGTACTACCAATAACTACATTAATTAACCAATATGATTAAATTAATAGCATACGTAACCCTGTTTATTGTAAGCATTACGTTTGCTCCTCAAAAAACGCAAGCACAATACTATTTTTATGATGGAGATTATTATGATAACCCAGTATTGTATGAAGCTGGCATATCAGTAGGTGCCATGAATTGTTTAACTGATTTGGGAGGAAAAAAGGGAGTAGGTACAAAATTTTTAAAAGATTTAAATTTAGGCTATACTCATATTAGTGCAGGTTTCTTTTTTGGTGTAGCCTATAAAAATGCAGTAGAGTTACGGTTGGAAGGCACTTTTGGTAAGGTATCTAGTAGAGATGTAGTTTTAAAAGGTATAACTGACATAGCGAAAGAGAGATTTAATAGAAATCTTGATTTTAGTAGCCGTATACTTGAAGTTGGTTTGGTAGCTGAGATATACCCAACAAATATTTTGATTGATTGGCCGGCAAAAGATTATCCACGACCACGTACTGCACCTTACCTTGTTGCAGGTATTAATTATTTTTCATTTAACCCACAAACAAAAATTGGAAACCGGTTTATTGATTTACAAACTCTACACACCGAAGGGCAGGGCTTTCCAGAAACAGGTAGAAAAGATTATAAACTAAATCAATTTAATGTATCGTACGGTTTTGGTGCTAAGTACGAAGTATCGCCACTTGTAAACTTACGGTTAGAATATATTTATAGGCATTTATTTACTGATTATTTAGATGATTTAAGCACAACGTATATTGACCCTGCATTATTTGATAAATACCTTAGCCCACAAAAAGCAGCAACAGCAAAGCTTTTATATGATAAGCAAATTGTAAAAGTTGCTGGCGTAAATGGTAAAAGAGGTACAGAAACTAATAACGATGGGTACTTTACCATTAACCTAAAAATAAGCCTCATTATTGGAAGAGAAAGGCTTAGGAGGTAGAGGTTTTTTTTAGATTTACATTTTTAGAAAAAAGATATAATTGGCAAATTTAAATTTCAACTAAACATTACTTGTATTTTCATTGGCTATATCATTTCATTCCAATTCACTAAAAAAGCAACAGTAAACTTTATTTAAAATTATTTTTATTTACTAATATGAGAGGTCTATTTTTATTATTCGGCGTACCGGTATTTATTATTTCATTAATAATATTATTTAGGCACTATAACAATTCTTCAAAAAAACAATATGAAAAAAGGCTAAGTGAAGTAAACTTACTTTTAAAAAATGGAGTGGATGCAGAAGCTATTTTTGACAGTACCTACACTTTTGTAAAACGCCGAGGAGAAGATGTGGGTACCACTATTGGTTATCAATTTGTTGTAAATTCAACAACATATACAGATGAAAAATATTTTCACACAAATAAAGAAGTACCAACCGATAGGAGTTTTATAATAACGTATTTGAAAGATAACCCCAAAATTCATTCAGATAACCCCCAAGTAGAATTAGAAACATTACAGGCAAAAATGTTAGAAGGTAGTACACCTATATACGGTTGGTGGATGTTTGGAATAACAGTTGCAGGATTTATATATGTGAGATGGTCATTAAAAAAAGATAGAAAAAGACAACAAGAAATTGATGAAATGATTGCAAAAAATAACAGCATAGTATAAATTTACTTTAAAATATACAACAGAAAACTATTTTTTATACTACACAAATGAAAATATTTTTCCTAATTTTCTCAATAATATTGTTCTTATCATCTTGCAATACCGAAAGCAAAAGCGATAAGTATTCGGAGTACGTTTCTATACGTGTAGAAAATGATACGATTATCTCGGAAATGTTACAAACTAAGAATTTTTCAAACTCTATATTTTTTAACGTAATAACTTTAAAAGATGGGCAAACTAGTAAAGCAGGTATTAGTTTTGTTATGAAAATGGATACTTCAACATATTTAGTTTCAGCAAAACATTTACTTGGGCAAGATGGTGGATTTAAGGACAGTTTAATAACTGATAATGTATCTGAACTGCTTTCAAGTTGGAAGTGTGAATCCATTTCTTCATCAAAAAAATTTAGTGTAAATACAAATACAACTATTAAAAATGACGGAGATGTTTTACTATTTAATTCAATAGTTGATGCTGACAATGTAAAATCCTTTAACCTAACTAAGTTGATTTTGCCAACAACTATGGAAGGGAAACTAGATATTAAAAACTCACCAAAACAATTTTATTTAGTTGGATATTTACCAACTGGAAAAGAAATTTTACACAGCTTAACATTAGCAGGTAAATATGAATCGTATTTTGTTTTTAATAAAGATAAAGAATTTGATTATCACGGATTGAGTGGTGGGCCTGTACTTGATGAAAAAGGAAATGTTTTTGGGATATTGTCAGCCGGCCTCGATGATAATGGAAAGGAATTAGTTTTAGTATCTAGAATAAGACCTCGTAATTTGTAAAATACTTTATCCCCCATGAAATTTACATATCTTCTTTTTGCTTTAATATTTTCAATAACAAGTTTTGCCCAAAGTGAAATTATTAGCGTGGGTGCTACTGTCCCTGATTTTAAAATAATAATGGAGAATGGAGAAGTAGTACCATCAAACTCTTTAAAAGGAAAAGTGATTTTTATAAACTTTTTTGCTACATGGTGTGTGCCTTGTATGGCTGAGCTGCCAGTGCTACAAACTAAAGTTTGGGATAAATATAAAACCAATACTAATTTTACCATGCTTGTAATTGGAAGAGAGCATAGCGACTCTGTAGTACAAGCTTTTAAAGCAAAATACAATTTTACGCTACCATTTTATCCTGATAAAACAAGAGCAATATATAATCAGTTTACAACAAAATACATACCTCGAAATTATATAATTGATAAAGCAGGCAAAGTGGTATACAGCTCCATTGGTTATGAGAAAGAAGAGTTTGATAAAATGTTACTAACACTTGAAAAGTTATTGAAATAAACTCAGGCTATACAATACATACCGTTTATTAAAAAGCCCGTTTCAATAAATTTGAAACGGGCTTTTTAATTGTTAACCAATTATTACGGTTTTATGGTAACTGGCGTGCCTACTGGTATGTAGGCATATAAATCTTTCATTTCGGTATATTTTACTGATACACAACCATCAGTCCAATTATAAAAATTATCTACCGTCCACTCCTCTTCTGGCCTAGTAGCATGTATGGCTATACCATCACCTATTCGTGCATTTGCTGGCAACAATCCTTTTGCTTTTCTATCTTTAAAACGCCTAAAGCTTTCTTCGTTTGGGTAATCAAGCAACAATTCTGGACCCCACTTTTTGTGTATTTTTTTTATGATTATGGTAAAGTTTCCTGTTGGGGTACGTCTATCGCCTTCTCTCATTTTATCGCCTAAATCTTTACTGCCAAAAACAATTGGATAGGTAGCATACCACCCTTCATCATCAAAAACTTTAAGTTCATAATCTTTTTTAGAAACTATAATGTAATATGGATTTCTGCTAACTAGACTAAATTTTTTTGAAGTAGCTCTTTTTTTGCCGCCTCTAAATTTGCTATTTGCAGGAGCAAAAGCGGTGAGGCAACTAAGCATAAATACAAATAGGCTGAGTTTTAAAATGAGGGTTTTCATTGGTTTCTTTAATGAGGGTTTGAAACTCTGATATGAAAATAATAAAAATTTTACTAACAAAATGTTATAAAAGGCAATAACTTATTTTTCATTCCTCATTAAATTAGCAACACGTTATTTTTAAATTTTACTTCAATAATATTGTAAATAATTAATATCAAAATCAAAAAAGAATGTTAAGCGCAGAAAATATATACCAAACATTCACATTTTTTAAAATATCAACTTACTTATAACAATTGTTACCAGTTACTAAAACGTAAACCTATGTTAAATGGTTTTACATCTAAGCTTCTTTCAAAAATTGTTTTTGGTGCATAAGCCCCATACAACCTTATATTACCCAACCCAAGCTCAGCTACATAGCTTAGTTTAAAACGCTCAATATCGTACTCACCTTTATTTTTTTGCTTGCCCCTTTCATTGCTCTGCTGTTTGTTGCGCTGGCTATACAAATACCCAGCACTAGCTCCAAAGCTTACGCCAAACTGGGGCTTGCCTGGCTTTTTTGTACTTGCAAAGTTTATCATTACAGGTACCGTTAAATAATCTAATGCAAGTTTGTTTTTAGAAAATGAAACAGAATCTCTGAATACAAAAGCAGCGTTTGTTTGTTGCCCATTTGTAAAAGGTATTGCGCCATTTTCTTTAAAACTAGTGGCACTTTTAAAACTATAGTTATTTAACTCTAATCCTAAGCCGTATTTAAAATTAATATTATCTTTTACCAAAGCAATTTTTTGCATAAAGAACCAAAAATTAATGTTTAAACTTTTTCCACTTCTTAATTTTAAATCAGTTTCATTAAACGCAGGTGCACCTGGTTTATTTACAACGTAGTTGCCTGAATTGCTATATTTAGTATTATCATTAAAGTTTGCAGAGCCTACATCAAAAATTAAATAATTGGTACTTACTTTATTGTTCCCTTTTTTTATAGTTAACGTATCATTACTAGTGCTGTTTGGTGCTTTTTTATTTCGCTTAATAATTAAAATACTTCCAATACGTATAGTATCATTATATGCTGGGTTATATGTACTATCAGCAGATGTTGGTTTCTGTGCATATGCTATGCAGGTAATTAGGCAAAGCATGGCTAGCGTATATATTTTTTTCATAATTAAAGTTTTAATGATGTATGTATTTTGAAGTATTTAAAAACCAGCAATACTGATATTGCTTGTTTCTTTTAAGTGTGCAGTACGTTGTACAATTCGTTTTAATTTTTTAAAAAAAGCACCCACTTTTGTTTTCTTTACATCGTCCTCATCCATATACAAAATAGTGTTTTCATTTTTGCTCACATTAGTTTCAGTAAGTGCAAAGCCATAACCATTATCAAGTATTTCAATAGGCTCAACTATATGTTTTACATTTTTATTTGTAGCAATAGCTTTCTCATCATTATTAACTATTGTATTGTTATTTGTGCTGCTAGTAGTTTTAGGCAATTGAAGTTTTACTACAATTGCAGCGGTATCTTTCACTACAGTGTTATGTAGTCTTTCTTTCTGCTTAGCAACTTCATCATTTTTATTAGCTATATTTTTGCTATCAGTTACTTTTGGCATTGCTTGTTGTGTTGCTAAATTAGCATTAGCTGCGGTGTTTATATTATTTGCAGTGTTATTATTAAGCAATGTATTTTGATCATTTGCTTTTGCAAAATTATTGTTTGTTGATTGTACTGCTGTATCAGCATTATTGCCATTTTTTGGCAAAATAATATTTTGATTCTTGGTTTTATCTACAATAGTGTTAACTGAGTCGGTAGAGGTAAATGATTTATTACTATTATTTATAAAAAATAGCAAACCAATAAAAACTGCTGCAGCTGCCCAACGTAGCCACACCATGGTTACAATTTTACCTTTTTCTTTTTTGTATAACAAATTTTTATGCTCAAAAACTATATTATCAGCAGGGCTTAACTGAGCTTGTTTTAAAATGTTATATGCTTTTTGCGTTGCTAAATCTTTCTTTAATAATGCTTCTATTTGCACTAACTCATCTTTGTTAAGTTCATTATCTAGCTTTAGCAATAAATTTTCCTGTACTTGTTTAGGTATTGCAGTACTGGTTTTAAATAACAAAGCTTTATTAGCAAAAATCATTTCTTCTTTTGGTAATACAGTTGCTTTACACAACTCAAACTCAGTGGTTAAATCAATGTTTTCTGCTACAAATTTTTCTACGGCCATACGTTCACTTGCAGGCAGTTCATTATCTGCATACAGTAAAAAATAGGTTTCGTAATTGTGGCGATTTATTATCATTTAATATTTCTGTTATTATAATACATTTGTAGGGCTTACAATATAATCTCTCAGTATTAACCTTGCTCTGTGTAAGTACACCTTAACTTGGCTTTCATTTAAGCCGGTTATTGTACCAATTTCTTCATAATTATACCCCTCATAATCCTTAAGCATAACTAAACTCCGTTGTGTTTCATTTAGTTTTCCAAGGGCTTCTTGTAAAATTCTATTACTATTATTAATTTGTATTTGTGAACCGTAATCGCTTTCAATAAAAGTTTCTTTTAAAACTGTTTTTTTGTTTTTTCTTATATGATCTATCATGCTATTGTAGGCCACAGTAAATAAAAAACTCTTACTTTTTAATACTTCAACAGTAGCTCTATTGATCCACATTTTTTCAAAACTAGTTTGTATAATATCCTTTGCATCTTCCTCATTCTTAATATTTTTAAATATGAATCTATATACATTATCTGCATATTGGGTTACACATTCATTATAGTCTCTATCAGTCATGCAGGTATTAAAGGTGGTATAAAGTTATTGCAAACTAAGGTTGTTTTTTGTATAACGGTGGCTTGTATAAAAAAGTTACAGGTATATAAAAATTATTTTCCTGCACCAAACATATCAATCACTTTTTTAAATCTGTAATCAAAAATGCCTTTCAGTTGCTTTTTTACAAAAAGGGTATTTGCAAAATCTCCTAAAAACCAAAATGGTAATTTGTAGTGCACTAAATCTATCATTTCTACTCCTCCATCTACCTCTTTAAAGTGGTGTTGATGATGCCACATTGTATATGGCCCAAAGCGTTGCTCATCTACAAAAAATTTGTGATGTTCAACATGAGTAATTTCAGTCATCCAATATAGGGGGATCCCAAATAATGGGTGTACTTTATATTCAACAATTTGCCCGGCATACATGTGGCCAAGATTTTTAGAAAGAATTTTAAAATTTAAATTAGCTGGAGTAATTTCAGCCAAATTTGCAGGGTTGCTAAAAAACAGCCATGCCTCAGCCATACTACAAGGTATAAATTGTGTAGTAGATAAATTGTACACTTTGCTCATATTACATATTTTGGTTTACAAAATGCTAAATTAAGTTATTAACTATGTGGTACAATTCTTTAAAAACAGTTACTAAATATACTATGGCTGTAATGGATTTTTTTTTATTAATTAGGCATACAAATTATTATTCATAAAATGAGTATTATTATATATAAATATTCTAGTTACGATGTAGAGCAGCAAGCAGTTGCAGCCAATGCTATACAAGCATATATCAGCAATAAAAATGTAATTATTATTTATGTTATAGGGTATGATACTACAGGTATTGAAACTACATTACAGAAACAAAATATTCCGTATTGCAAAAATGGGTACAGCAATGTATTAGATGAAAACTTTTTTAAGAAAATGTTTTGCATATTTGAATATATACATGCTGAGCATTTACAAAATAATACTAGCAGTACATATTTATTTGAAATTTTACTTACAGATATTTTTAAAATTACCAGCAAAGAAGTTGCTACACTTTGTATTGAAGCAAGCAAAACACTATACCATAAACCTGCAGGAACTTTAAAAAAAACAATATATAAACATGTTATAGCTATACCACAGCATTTGTTTGATATTGGGTGTAGCCAACAATTAAAAAGTTTGGCTGATATGCTAGATGATTTTGTGACACAAGCTAACATTTTATCGTTTCCAAATTTTATTGATTATGTATGCAACCATAATATTATAGCCCAATACATACATAATGATGAACATAAACAAAATATTGAAAATATAGTTACAGCCATTAAAAATGAGGCGGCAAAATTTGCAACATTATCAAGTTTTATAGAGCATGTTCATACGTTAAAAAAAACAAAAACTCCTTTATTGTTTACTGTAGTCAACGCTAATAGTTACATTCAAATTAACGACAATACTTCAGTTGTAACAGCTGAACAACAATATGTTTTTTTACCTGGTTTTAATTTAAATCTCAAGCAACAACAAATTGAAATTGCTACACAGTATCAAAAAAGTAAAAACATAGATTGGCAAATTAGTTATATAGATAAAAGTGAAAATATTATTGATGAAGAAATCTTGCAATTATTTTCTCCCTTATTAAAAACTAGTGTTGTAATTATAGATACACCTACAATAATACCGGCAAGGTTTGTACAAATTATACCTGTATTAAATGAAGTAGTATTGCAGGCAATACATAAATTTAGTTTCAGTGCATCATCCCTAAACAATTATTTAAAATGTCCTTTACAATTTTATTATTACAACATACTTAAAATACCTAAGCATAAAAACGAAGCTTTTGAATTTGGCAATGCTATTCACTTTGCTTTAGAAACTTTATTTAGAAATATGGTTTCAACAAAAAAATTTGAATCTGCAAGCCACCTTCAGCAGTACTTTATAGAATTTATGCAGCAACACAAACAAAGTTTTAGTGATGAAAATTATGAAAGAAAATTATTGTACGGACAAACCATATTGTATAAATATTACCAAAAATATGTAAAGCAATGGCATAAAATTGTTACTGTTGAAAAAATGTTTACAAGCGTATTTGTAAAAAACATTCCCATAAAAGGTAAAGTAGATAAACTTGAGTTTGATGGAAATAGGGTAACTGTGATAGACTATAAATCTGGCAATGTTGCAAGTGCTTTAAACCAACTACAACCTCCAAATGAAACCATGCCAAATGGTGGTAACTACTGGCGTCAAGCAGTTTTTTATAAAATATTGATAGATAATTTTACACTAAAAAATTGGCAGGTTACAAAGGCTGTTTTCGATTTTATTGAACTTGATGAAACAGGTAATTTTGTGCAGCATGAAATAGCCTTTACAGAGGCAGATGTAGAAACTGTAACACAGCAATTACAACATGCTTGGCAACAAATACATTTAAAAAACATATTTACAGGCTGTGGCTTACTAAACTGTTATTGTTGTAGAACCATAAAAAATATGTCATAAAAAAACACCCAATTATGGGTGTCTATTTTCTTTAAAATTATAATTTATAATCCAGCTTTTTTTGCCTTAAATGCTTCTAATATTTCTTGTTGCTTTTGTACTTCCTTTTGCTGATCTGCTTGGTTTTTGGCATTCGTGCTTAAATCATCTTGTAAGTTTCTAATCTTTTTTTCCATACTAGCCTGATCATCCTGTAAATTCTTTAATTTTTTTTGAGCTTTTGTTAATGCAGCATATTGGTCATTTACCAAATTATCAGTATTTTTTGCATCAATGGCTGGGGCTAAATCATTTAAATATGTTTTAGCAGCTGCACTATTTACGGCGGTAACATTACCATCATTTACATTTATAACTAATGTTATGGTAGATAAATCTTTTTCTCTTTTGCTTTTTCTATCTATTTTAAAAGCATAATCCATAGGCACACTGCTAATGCTTGCTATTACTGAGTTATAGGCAATTAAGTATCCTTTACTACTTTTTACTTTTATGCCTGAAACATTAAGTCTATCTTTCAATGTTGCTTCTATGGTTTCTTGAGGGTATTTATAATCTGCCATTACAGCGGCTTGTGTTTGCTTATTATAATCTGCTTGTGCATCATAAGCTTGTGCATAAGTTACCATTATTGTTATGCTTACAAAAAATAAAACTATAATTTTTTTCATGCAGTATTTTTATTTAAAAGTTTACGATTTATTTGCTTAATTATATTTAATGTAAAAGTAACTTTTAATTTTTTTAAAAAGTTTATAACATTTATTTGGCAAATAATGTATAGCAATACATTTTTAGGGGTTATTTTTGAACTCTATTGCAAACCAATAATAATGTTTAAAACCAATATAATCTTTTTATTTATAGTTGCTTTTTTTATAGGTCTTTCTATGCTTAGTACAGGTTGTGCACAAATTGGTGTTATTACTGGTGGGCCTAAAGATACGCTGGCTCCAGTTTTAGTAAAAGCAAATCCAGCAGCTCTAAGCAAAAATGTACAGTCAAACAAAATTACATTGGAGTTTGATGAGTATATTGATTTGCAAGATTTACAAACAAATTTGATTATATCTCCCCTACAAAACAAAAATCCAAGTATAATTTTAAACCCAAAAATTATTCAATTAAAATTTAGAGATTCATTGTTACCAAATACAACATATACTATAAATTTTGGTAATGCTATAAGAGATGTGAATGAAGCTAACATTGCAAAAAATTTATCGTACACTTTCTCCACAGGTAGCAATATAGATTCACTAACACTAAAGGGAAATGTAACAGTTGCAGAAACGGGGGAATACGATAGTACTATGATTGTAATGTTGTACAAAAATGCTGTGGACAGTACAGTTTTAAACAAACGGCCAAGCTATATTGCTAAAGTAGGGAGCAATGGCGATTTTACCTTTAATAATTTACCCAGCGATAGTTTTAAAATTTATGCATTAAAAGATGGTGATGGTGGTAAAACCTACAACTCACCTACTGAGTTATTTGGTTTTATTAGCAACAGCGTTTCTGCAAATAATAATGCCAGCATAAACCTATTGGCATACTCTGAAAAACCTGTTAAAGAAAATATAGTACCCACTAATACCAAACCAAAGATTGAGAAAAAATTACGGTACAATACCAATTTATCTATAAATCAGGATTTGCTATTGCCCTTGCCCATTGAGTTTAACAACCCTCTTAAAAATTTTGATAGCTCAAAAATTTATTTAACTGATACATTGTACAATAAAATAAATCCTGTAAAACTTGCAATAGACAGTACACTTAAAAAAATTACCCTATCTACTGTTTGGAAGCCAGAAACCATCTATAAATTAATAATACAGAAAGACGCTGTAACTGATACAATTGATAATCAACTTGCAAAAACTGACACCATTTCCTTTACCACAAAAAAGATAGAAGATTATGGAAAAGTTTTAATTCGTTTTAGCAATATCAATCTTGCCAAAAACCCTATTTTACAATTTATAGAAGGTAGTTTGGTTAAATATAATTACCCAATAAAAAGTACTGAGTGGCGTAATAATATGTTTACCCCTGGAGAGTATGGTATAAGAATTTTGTATGATACTGATAATAATGGTGAATTTACTACTGGCAATTATACAAAGAAAATGCAGCCTGAAACGGTAGTTGCCTTACCCCAAAAATTATCAATACGTGCAAATTGGGATAATGAGAGTGACATAAATTTATAGCCATAACGTAATAAAATTCCTTTTTAAAACAATACGTAAACCGTTTATCTTCGCAAAAATTATAACCATGCTACCAAAGTATAAAAGAATACTTTTAAAATTATCAGGAGAGTCATTAATGGGAGATAAGAATTTTGGTCTTGACCCTCAAGTAATTGCACAATATGCCCAAGAAATAAAGCAAATTACCGACATGGGAGTGCAAGTAGCCATTGTTATAGGTGGTGGCAATATTTATAGAGGTATGAATGAGGCAGAAACAGGTATTGAAAGAGCACAAGGAGATTATATGGGCATGCTTGCTACTGTTATTAATGGTATGGCATTACAAAGTGGGCTTGAAAAAGCAGGCGTAACCACAAGGTTACAAAGTGCTATAAAAATGGAACAAATTGCTGAACCTTATATACGCAGAAGGGCTATGAGGCATTTGGAAAAAGGCAGAGTGGTAATTTTTGGGGCTGGTACTGGTAACCCTTATTTTACTACAGATACTGCAGGCTCATTAAGAGCTGTAGAAATTAAAGCTGATGTTATTTTAAAAGGTACTAGGGTTGATGGTATTTACTCAGCTGACCCTGAAAAAGACCGAACAGCAACTAGGTTTGGCAAAATATCTTTTGCTGATTGTATAGCAAAAAATTTAAAGGTTATGGATATGACGGCCTTTACATTATGCATGGAAAACAATTTGCCTATTGTTGTTTTTGATATGAATAAAACCGGAAATTTAATGAGTGTAGTAACCGGGCAAAAAACAGGCACTTTAGTAAGCTAAATTAAAATTGTATTATAACCATGGTTGTATATGCTTACATAAATAGCAAAAATATTAACCAAAATATTTTAATACAAACATTACATCACATAACTAAGCTACATAATACTTGTAGCATAGTTTTTTTTATGCATACCCTACCTACACATCAAAATAAAAATGCCAGATTTATAGTACTAAAAAATAAATCAAACATATACCTAGCCTACTGGCAAAAATTTGTTTTACCTAAGCTATTATTAAAAAATAAGGCAACTTGTTTTATTAGTGATTTAATTTTGGTAAACAATAAATTACCTGTACCACAAATATTTTTTTGTGATGATGCTACTGTTCCTCAACCAAAAAAACTAGCAGCCACTGTACATATTGCTACAAACATTTTTACAACCAGCAGTTTTATCAGTAATAAAATAATAGAACAACAACCAGATAGTGCAGCAAAAATTAAAAATGTTTTACATGCTATAGGGCCAATACTTATGCCAAGTTACCAACTTGTACAAGATTGTAAAAAGAGTTGCTCCAATGGTAATGATTATTTTTTAGTACATATTAGTACAACCTCAACTCAGTTTTTAATACCAGTACTAAAAGCATTTTCACAATTAAAAAAATGGCAAAAGTGTAGCATGCAAATGGTAATTTTGTTTGATGATGAGGTAGAAAATAAAACAATACCCGACTTTAAAAATTATAAATACAAAAATGAAGTTGCCATTCTAACCAGTAGTGATATAGATGAAACAACAGTTATTGCAGCCGCCTTTGCATTTATTGATTTAGGGAAACATAGCAGCAACAGCATAGTTTTTAAGGTTTTGCAGCTGCAAGTTTTATGCATACTTTTAAATGATGTTGAATTAAATACTATTTTTAATAGAGCTGTTTTATATGTAGATGCTGATGTGATAAGCTTATCTACTACCATGCAAGAAGTTTATAAAAATGAACATATAAAGCCAGTATTATTACAAGCAGCAAAACAATTATTATTGGACTATGAACCACAAAAAGTGGCTGATGTTATGTATAAACACTTACAAAAAACTAATTTAAAAATTAAATAATGAAATTTTTAACCCCTATTCCATTACAAACAATTGCCAATTTAATACAAGCCACAATTGTAGGTAATAAAGATGCTTTAGCCACTGGCATTAATGAACTTAATAGGGTTGAAGTTGGTGATTTAGCTTTTGTAGACCATCCAAAATATTACGATAAATGCATAAACAGTGCAGCAAGTTTTATAATAATAAATAAAGAGGTAGATGTTATTCCTGCAGGAAAAGCCATACTCATAACAACTAATCCTTTTGAGGCATATTGTAAAATCGTAGAAACATACAGGCCATTTATTAAAGCTGAAAATACAATTAACACAAAACAAATTGGAGAAGGTACTATTATTTACCCAACTGCCTTTATTGGTAACGATGTTACAATAGGTAGTAATTGTGTTATACACCCTAACGTAAGTATTCTAGATCATTGTATAATTGGCAACAATGTAATTATACAAGCTGGTACAGTAATAGGTAGCGATGCTTTTTATTACAATACCAAAAAAGATAGGGCAGTATGGTATAAAAAAATGCCGAGTTGTGGTACGGTAATTATTGAAGATGATGTAGAAATTGGAGCCAACTGCACTATAGATAGAGGGGTAACACACAATACAACTTTAGGTAAAGGATCTAGGTTTGATAACCTAATACATATAGGACATGATACAGTAATTGGCAAAAATTGTTTATTTGCAGCCAACGTTGTTGTGGCCGGTTGTGTAAATATTTTAGATGGGGTAACAGTATGGGGTGGTTGTATCATAAATAAAACATTAACTATTGGCGAAAACGCTGTTTTGCTTGGCCGTACTGGTGTAGGCAGCAGTTTAGAAGGCAACAAAACTTATTGGGGAGCACCGGCACAAGAGGCTAGCCAAGTAAAAAGAGAAATGATATGGATAAAAAGAATACCACAACTTTGGGAGAAAGTAATGGCATCTAAATAAATTGTTTGCAACTGTGTTGGTAGTGCATTGTTATTTTCAATGAATGTAGCTGAGGGTAATAGTATTTGTTACAAACAAAAAAGTTGAAGTGCTTATATGATAAAACTTATTTATCAAACAGTACACTCCAACTTTTTTTAATAAAGTATTATGCTAATTTATATAAACTGTATCAAATCCTCGTTAAGTCTATCTTTTGATGTAAAGTACAAGCCATGAGGCTCATCTTCGTAAATTTTAAAAACAGCAGCAGTTAAAGTTATTGCTAATGGCTGGCTCGATGCATCAATAGGTACTGTTTTATCAGCACTACCATGTATGATTAGCGTTGGTACATTTATTTTAGTAACATCTTTTCTAAAATCGGTTGTTGCAAAAGCTTTAGCACACTCTATTGTTGCTATAGGAGATGCTTGTAATGCCACTGTAGCACAGTGGCTAAGCATGGCATCACTCACAGCATGTTTTAGTAGAGATAAACCAAAAAAATCTTTATTAAAATTTTCTAAAAAACTAGCTCTATCATTTGTCATACCTTCTAACATACCATCAAAAACTTCTTGTGGTACACCAGTTGGGTTATCGTCTGTTTGTAACATATAAGGCAGTACTGAGCTAATAAGTACTACTTTGCTCACCTTTTCCCCTCCATATATACTAAAATATTTTGCAATTTCACCTCCACCCATACTAAAACCAACTAAGGTTACATCATCTAATTTTAACTCATCTATCACTGCTTTTAAATCAGCAGCTAGTGTATCGTAATTGTATGGCCCAAATGGCTTGTCAGATCTACCAAAACCTCTTCTATCGTAAGTTATACAACGCAAATTGTGTTTTGTAAGTTCAGTAATTTGATATTCCCACATGGCACCGCTCAATGGCCACCCATGTATAAAAATTACTGGCTTTCCTTTTCCTAAATCTTCGTAATACAAATTAACATCTTGCCCATTGGTTTGGGTATTTTTTACAAATGCCATAATTATAAATTTTTAAGTGTTTCAATTTCAATAGCAAGTTCAATAATGCTGCCGATTTTTTTTACACTATATAATCATATCATTTTGTAGAAAATTTTTATAAGTTGGTAAATTATTTACCTATTGTGTAGATTATGGGCACTTTTAATTGTACATAACAATACTACAAAAATTACTATTTCAGTACATCAGTATAGCTTAATGTATAACAAGCAGCCTTATTTTAATTTGTATAAGGCAGCCTTACCTCCTACTGGCTATCAATAAATTTAAATCAGTAAATTTTAAATTAAACTTTTCACTTAAATGAAAGTTGGTGAGTGTGCCTTTAAACATGTATATACCACTACGTATATTTATTTTATACCAAATAACACTATCTACCCCACCATCATTTGCAGTATCTAACAATAGTGGCATTAGCACATTACTAATTGCTTGAGATGCAGTACGGGCAAAGCCGCTAGGTATATTGGGTACACAATAATGTATTACATCATACTTTGTAAACGTAGGGTCTTTGTGTGTAGTTACGCTACTCGTTTCAAAACAACCACCATGATCTATACTTACATCTACAATTACGGTACCTGGCCTCATATTACTTACCATAGCCTCACTAACTACCATTGGTGTACGGCCACCATCATTGCTTAATGCACCTACGGCCACATCGCAAGTTTTTAATTGTTTCGATAAAATTTTGGGCTCTATAACTGATGTCCATAGCCTACCTCCTATATTATTTTGTAACCTTTTTAAACGGTAAATACTGTTGTCAAAAATTTTTACACTTGCCCCCATGGCAAGTGCTGTACGTGCTGCATACTCACCCACTATACCTGCACCCAAAATAATAACTTTTGTAGGAGGTATGCCACTAATACCACCCACCAATACCCCTTTACCATTGTTGGCATTGCTAAGGTATTGCCCAGCTATAAGCATTACTGCCGAGCCTGCTATTTCACTCATGCTACGTACAATGGGGTTATGGCCACTATCATCTTTTAAATTTTCAAAACTGAGGGCAGTTATTTTTTTAGCCATCATTTTTTGCAAAATTTCTACTTTCATTTCGGCTAAGTGTATGGGCGAAATAATAAATTGGTTAAGTTTTAGCAACTCACATTCTTCTATGCCTACTGGTGCACTTTTTACAATAATATCGGCCTCAAAAACTTGTTTTTTATCGTAGCAAATTTTAGCTCCGGCCTCACTATAATCCTTATCGGTATAATTTGCCCCTATGCCTGCATTTGTTTCTACACATACTTTGTGCCCATTAGCCACTATCACACTCACCGCATCTGGCGTTAGTGCAATTCGGTTTTCGTTAAACGAATCTTCTTTTGGTATACCTATAAATAAAGCTTGGCTTTTAGGTTTCACATCTAAAGTTTCTTCTAGGGTTTCGTATGTGAGTGATGGTGGTATAAAAGGTTTTGTAATAGCCATATAATTATTAGTTTACTGTTTTAGCATTGCTGCATTGTGCTACATATTTAACCACTTAAAAATTAATAATTAAACAGTACCTGTTATAATGCCCAACTAGTTTTAAAAACATAAATACCTTACAAATTTCAGCAAAATACTTCAGCTATTAAAACATATTATACCCTTCAATAAAACTGTGTGTATAAAATTATGCAACGGTAAAAACATTAGTTACACCCTTATATTTTATGGCTTAAAAAAGTAATAATATTTTGATTATCAATTATTTAATAGCACAAAATGGGTAATACAGCTAATACAAAATATGCACAAAACTGCAAAATTAAAATAATAAAATACTAAATATTTTAGTATTTTTGGTTTATTATGGAAGTAGAAAATTATACAGCAGCCAGTTATAATGGCACAAAAAAATATACCCAACTTGATGTAGTTACTACCAATGCTACAGGCTTTGGTGCAGCATCAGATGATTATATGGAGAGAGGTATTGATTTGAATGAGCAACTAATACGAAACAAACCGGCTACATTTTTTATGAAGATAACTAGTAATAGTTTAGTAAATGCTGGTATTTTAAAAGGTGATATTGCCATTGTAGATAAGAGCATAAAACCACAAAATGGTAAAATAGTGATAGCCGTTGTTGATAACGAAATGCTGATACGTTTTTATCAAAAAAAAATAAATAAAGTGAGCCTAATAGCTGATGCTCCCAAAATAGCTTCTATTGAAATTAATGAAGATAACAGTTGCATAATTTGGGGTGTAGTAACTGGTATAATACGAGAATTATGAAAGCAATAATAGATTGTAATAGTTTTTACTGCTCCTGCGAAAGGCTTTTTAGGCCTGAGCTTGATAATAAACCTGTAGTGGTACTGAGTAATAATGATGGCTGTATAGTTTCCCGATCTGACGAGGCAAAAAATTTAGGAGTTGATATGGCCGGCCCATACTTTTTAGCAAAACCAATTATTGAGAAATATGGTGTGAGTGTTTTTTCATCTAACTACAACCTGTATGGCGATTTGAGTTGGAGAGTAATGGAAACGCTGCGTATTTTATTGGGTAAAGATAAAATAGAAGTTTATTCCGTAGATGAAGCCTTTTTGGACCTATCGGGCCATAGCCAACATGATTTATTTACGGTAGCACTACACATAAAAAATGTAGTAGAGTTGTGGACTGGCATAAAGGTATCAATAGGTGTGGCGCCTACAAAAGTTTTATGTAAGGTGGCAAACCGGCTAGCAAAAAAAAATAAAATAGCTACAAATTGTGTGGTAGTGTTGGATACTGCTGAAAAAACCATGCAAGCCTTACAAGCTACCCCCATTGGCGATGTGTGGGGCATAGGCAGGCAATATGCATACAAATTAAAAGAGCTTAATGCAGTATATACAGCATACGACCTAAGTAAAAAAACCGTTGCTTGGGCCAATAAAAACTTGGGTGGTGTGCTAGGTTCTAGAATGATACATGAGCTAAATGGGAAGCCTTTTATTGAAATGGCAAAAGAACAACTTACGGTAAAAAAAATGATAGCCTGCACCCGTATGTTTGGTAAAACAGTAAGCAGCGTTACCGAAATAAAACAAGCCGTAGCTACTTACACCGCTAGAGCAGCGGAAAAATTACGAAGGCAACAAAGTGCCGCTACTATTATTACTGTGTTTTTGCTTACTAGTGAGCCAAGCAACGTTGGCCGCTACAGGCATGGCAATACCATAAGCCATTGTATTGTGTTACCTATTGCTACCTGCGCCAGCAATGAGCTTATAAAACCTGCATTACAAATTGTAGATACCATTTTTTTAAGCAGCAAAAAATATAAAAAAGCTGGAGTAATTTTAAGTGGTTTTTTACCTGATAGTAGTATACAGGCAAATCTTTTTAAGGCAGAAACTAATAATAACAAACGTATGTTAATGAGTGCTATTGATAACATAAATTTTTCTCAGCGAAACGATGTTGTAAAATTTGCTGCAAGTGGCACATCAAAAAATTGGAAAATGAGGGTGGAAATGCGTAGCCCTATGTACAGCACCCGGTGGAACGAAATGTGTACAGTAAAATAAAAAGCTTAAAACGGCAAGCCAATAGCAATATTTAAAATTAAATTTTCTTTACGCCAAGCTGCAGATCCAAAATCTATTTGGTTAAAAACCGTACGGCTACCATCAGGCAAATATGGTTTTCTAAACGGTATACCTACATCTGCCCGTATAAGCAAAATAGTGGCATCAAACCTAATACCTAAACCACCTGCTACTGCTATTTCTTTATAAAAGTTTTTGGTAAACTTGCCTTCTTGGCCAAATAGTATGGTATCTTTTGTCCAAATATTTCCAGCATCTACAAAAACGGCTCCGCTAAGTTGGGGGGTAAATGGTATACGCAATTCTGAATTTAGTAATAGCTTATAATCTCCACCAATAATTTGAAAAAATTGTTGGTCGCTAGGTGAAGGCTTATGTGTACCGGGGCCTAAGGTACGGGTACGAAAGCCTCTAATAGAACTAGAGCCACCAATGGTATATAATTTAGTAAAAGGCAATAACCTGGAGTTGCCATAAGGCAAGCCTACACCTACTTGTATCCTATTTGCCCAATCAAAATTATTGGTAAGTTTTCTGGTAAAATGATAATCAAAATCTAATTTTACAAATTGTGCAAATGGTACTCCAAAAATACTTTTTGAACGATACAGTTTAGCACCGCTGGCTAAACCGGCAATATTGCCAGATACATCTGCACTAGCATTAAAATAAATTTTGTTACGCTTACTTTTAAAGCCTGAGTTATAGGTATAAGAGCCAAATGTACCTAGTACAGTTTCTGAAAAAACAGATAAGGCTAAAGCTGGGGTAACTACAATTTGCTTTTTAAATGAATCCGTAATATTAGTTGCTTGCAAATAACTTATGGCAATGGGTGCAAAAGTATATTGAGTTTGCAAGTTAGGTTTCCAAGAAAAATCATATTGAAAACGAAATAAGTTTTTGGTGTAAAAAATATCTTTTTTAAATAACTCATATCCTAACGTGAGGCTAGTATTTGGCGGATAAAAACGGCTTTCTTTTATTTTAAAAAATGGCACCGCATATCGTGGTATACGTAAACTAAGCTCTGTACCTAACCTGTAGTTATTATTTTTTACGGAGTCGCCACTAGTGGTTTCAAAACCCCCAAAAACTTTTACTGATAATTGCTCAGCACCTCTAAAAGCATTTCTGTTTTTCCAAGCCACACTAACTTGTGTACCTAAAAAATTATTTTCTTTTGTAAACCCATCTATTTCTGCCGATAATGATTTTTGCTTAGCCGGGGTTAAATAATAATACACATTCATAGCATGTGCTGTATCATTAGCGGTAGAATCATTAATTGCTTCGAACCTGTTTTTTACAAATTTAAAAGCTCCTAAATTTATTAACCTATTAAGGGTAGTATTTTGTGCCCGGCTGCTGTATGTACTACCTGGCCTGTAAGTAATGGTGCTAGCAAACAAGTTATTTTTAAACTTTTTGGTAGTATCTCTAATTTGTAGGCCATCATATATTTCTAGGTTGCTTTTAGATGTATCTAAAGCTGGAGAAGCTAAAGTGTAATTAGGAAAAACAGTAATGCTATTTATTTTAAATGCATATTTTGCATTTTCGGGAGTTGATTTTTTAAGGTTCAATAAAATATTTACTTTTCTATTGCCCACAGTACTATCAGCGTAAGCCATTAAATAATCTGGGTTAAAAAAGTAGTAGCCTCTAGTTTTTATTACCAAATCCAACCTATCTCTTTCTGCACTAATATCACTAAGCCTATATGGGTTTCCTGTTTTTAATAACCCTGCCCGATTTGAGTTACGTTGCAATATTTTAAGTAATGGTATGGTAGTATCTCCCACCCACTCAATTTTACCTAAAGTATATTGTGGTTGTACTTGAGCATTATAATTTGCTTTTACAAAATATTTTCCGGTGTGTGATGTATCGCCTTGTACAGTGGTTCTAAAATAGCCTAAGTTATCCATTAGAGATTGCATATTTTCTGAGGTAGCTTGAACATTTAAGCTACTACTAAGTACTGGTGGTTCTCCTAATCTATTTCGTAAAAATGCCTTTAATCCTTTATCTCTTTTTGGCTCTCCTATTTTGTACCAAAACCAAACTTTATAGGGTTGGCCAAATATATACTTGTTAGGCTTAGGTGTTGCTGCCAGTGAAATTAATTTTTGTAAAGATCTTGTAGTGCCTTTTGTTTCTTTATTTTTTGTAACTTTTACTGTAACACTTCTGTACAATTTTTCGCCTTTTGGTAAAAAGCGCTGCACATTGCAGCTTGTTGCAATGGCTATAAAAAAGAGTGTTGTTATTAGCAAAAATTTATACATTATTAATATTTTTTTATTCACACAAAGATGCTAAGATTGTAAAAGCACAAAGAAAGTTGTGCACTTAATTTACTTTGTTTCTTTGAGTAAAACTTTCTTTTTTCTAAACAACTCCTTGAATTTGTCATAGTCTAACGATACCACAAATGCTACTCCTGTTTCCACTACATACCCATCAAGTGTAACTTCAAATTGGTTTTTTGTATAAGCCCTTAATAAATATTTGCCATCGGCCGTTAATTTATAACTCACCGTTACATCTGGCTTAAAGCCACTATTTACGCCACTAGCTTTTGCACTTGCATCTTGCCCCTCAATACCAAAGTTTTTACCAACACTAATCGTTAGCCTATCATTAACAAACGATTTGCTTACTGCCAAATTTAAATCGGTACGTTGGCTGTTACCACCGTTACTAAAATCATTGTAAGAGTTTAAGTTTAAATCAATGTCTACACCTTTAAATAAATCGCTGGCAATTTCATTTAATGCTGATGATAGAAATGAACTTACACTTTGCCTGGCTATATCATTAAAGTCACTTCCGTTGCCTTTAAAAAAGTCGCTACTTTGCTCACTCACAAACCTACCTAACAATAGCAATGAAAATACTTGTTTGTTTATTGATGCTGGATCGTTTCTTACCTGCTGCAATTTGTTTTCAATAGTTGTTCTTAAATCGCTGCTTATTAAATTGCTTTCATCTGGCAATTGTATATCAAAAGAAATATTAGGTTTGTTTAAAGGCCCACTCAAGTATAACAATACCCTATAGGGTAGCCTTTGATTAAATGAATTAGCTAGGGTAGGTGTTACATCAGTAACTTCATTGCTTAATAAATCTTTAGAAGATGTGAAGGCAATATACTCTGCAGTAATATTTGCTGTAGCATTTAAGGGCTCACCTGCAAAAGTTATTGTACTTCCTTTTATGAGGTTAAATTTTCTTTCTAATATTTGATAATGCAGATCATAGTAGCCATTATCCAACTCATAAGTACCTGCTAAAACTAAATTTCCTCCGGGGTCTACACCTGCGTTTAATCTAGCATCTCCTTGTACTTTTATTTCATCTCCGGTTGATGGGTCTATAAGAATAGTTACGGTAGCTGCTTTTGTTAGTTCTATATTTAAATTATAATTTAAAAATTGTGCAAATGCTGCTGATACCTTTTTTTCTTCTTCAAAACCTGCAACAGGTGGGTTTACATTAAATGTATCTCTATCAATAAAACGTACAATTGTTTTACCATCACTTTTTGCATAACTAGTTTGAGGTAATACCAGTTTTACATCACTTTTATCATTTAATAAAATATCACCTTCAATATTAGGGTTGGCAGAGGTACCTGTTACTGACACACCAACATCTACAGAGGCATAACCATACACTTGGCTGGCAATAGATTTTTTTGCATTTACCACTACAAAATCATTTGCATTTATATCTAAATCTAAGTTATAGTCGGTAATTGATTTAGAAGTTATGCTACCATCAACTATCAACTTATTGTTTAAGGAATCTAACAAATTAAATTGAGGAAAACGAATTGATGGATATGCAAAAATAATTTTTTGTTTATCAATTTTATAGGGTGTGCCTAACTGTGTTAAGGCAAATTTTACAGTATCAAAATTTAGCTGCCCATTATATTTTGGTTCAGTAAATTTGCCATTTAATGTAATGTTACCATTAATATTTCCCTGGCTATTTTGTAAAGCTCCGTTTGATAAGGTTTGTAATAATCTAAAGTTTAATTGTTTTACAGCCACATCTGCATCAAATTGTTGTGTTAGGTTGTTTAAGTAATAATTTCCATTTACTGCCACATCTACACCAGTACCCAACAAGGAAACATTAGCAGATATATTATTTTCTGAAACTTTTTGAGCACCTGCACTTACATTGCCAATTAGGTTTTGCAAATATGCTAAATTTGTAATAGATGCTTTACCGATAAACGCTGGCAGTGGCTTATCTAAATCACTTATTGTTGCATTTACATCCAGCACACCAGCAATAAATACTGTATCCTTATTTACTAATGAGCTTATACTTTTTAAATCGAAACTTTTTACCAACACATCTATTGGGCTATTAGGTATAAGCTGTTTACTTTTTATAGATATTATTGCAGTATCACTATTGGCTACAAAATTATTGGCAATTATTCCTTGTGGCGAATAACTAAAATAGTTGTTTGGTGCAACTCTCCATTTTTCATAATTAAGCAGTAAACTATCTTTTAGGCTAAATAAATATGCATCTCCTTTTACATAAGCATCGCCAGATAAACCAAACCAATTGGTATTTTTTTCATCTTTTGTAACAACACTTATGGCTAGGCTATCTTTAGCAGCAGCACCACTTATTAAAGTTGCATATAAAGTATTGCTAGGTATTTGCAACGTATCAAAACCAGCATTATAATTTATACGCCCATTTTTAGATTGTATATTAATAGATGCTTTACTTATTGTATTTGTACCATAGGATATAAAAGGCATAGTGGCGTTAAAATTTAATGCACTATCTGTATCTGCAGAAGCATAGGTTCCTGCAAAATTTATATCATCTAAATCATTTAAAGCTGGTACAAAAGCTTTTATAACCGGGCTTTGGCTTATAGTACCTTTTATGCCAAATTGTTGGGTAGGTATACTTGTTGGGTAAGGTTTGTAGCTTGGTAATTTATAATACGTATTTATATATTGTTGTAAAGAAACTCCAATTTTATCATAATCAAAAGCACCGCCTGCATGTATTGTAGCAAATGGTGATTGCAATACAATAGAGTCCACCCCATTAGCTGATGTTGCAATTAAAGAAGTACTGTCAAGCTCAAATTTTTTTATGCCCGATTGTACTTTTACATCATTTAAATATAAGTATGCATCTAAATTTCTTGGTTGTACATTTTGAGCATTTACAACAGCTTTTAAAGATGCATTTAAAGTATCTTTTACAAAACCAAGTGTACCTAATTGTACTGTATCTATATTAATACTACCGGTTAGAGTTGGGTATTTGTTGCCTACGTTAGCATTGATGTTGTAATTTAATTGTAAACTAGGATCGTTTATACTACCGCTACTTTTAATTGAGCCATTTTGTAAATTAGCAACAATTTCGGCATTTTTGTAATTGTACTTGTTATATTGTAGTGATGCTACTTTTGCATCAATACTACTATTCATTGTTTTGTAATCAAAACCAGTACCTTTTGCTTTAAATATGCCGGCAATATTTCCTATAACAGAATCTTGTTTTATTAATTTACCCAAAGCAAAACCTGTAGTATTTAGCATTAAATCATAATTAGCTTGAGCAGGATTTTTAATATTTTTTATAAACCCTTTTATGGCCATATTACCCAAAGTAGACATAACTGTAAGATCAGTAAAAATATTATTGCTGTTGCCCGTTAACTTTCCGTTTGCTGCAATTTGTTGTGGAAGGTTTATTTGTTGTAAAGTAGCAGGAGGTATAAAACTTACAAGTAAACTTTTATTTAAAGCAAGGTTACTTACATCTGCATTAAAACTTAGGGTAGCAGGGTTACTAAAGTTTTTTACATTAACCTTACCAACAAATGCAAAATCTTTAGCTACTGTATTTATGCTAGCTGTTATATTATTTTTGTTACCTACAAACTTTCCTTTAAAATTTATAATGTCCGGTAAGTTTGCCAGCTGAGCCCTGTTAGCAGGTGGTACAAACTTTAATAAATCTTTTTTGTAAAAAAGGCCTTTGTTTAGTGATAAATCAAAAGAAATATTATTAGGGTCAGCAACATTGTATACTGTACCACTAGCTTGAATGGTGGTACCACTTAAGCCACTCAATTGCAAATTAGGGATGTATAACTGTTTTAAATTACCCCTTAGCTCCGTATTTACATCAAAATATTGATTAGCAAATTGTGCCTTAGGAAGAGATTTTTCAATAGCCGGTATTAAAAGATATAAATCATTAAATGCAACTTTACTATTATTAAGCAAGGCATTTAATAATGTATTTTGTGGAGTAGTGGTTATAGCTTCTAAACTATCATACCTCAAGGATACACTCTCTTTAATTAAAGAATGAGGAGTTTTTAGGTATAGCTCTGCAGCCGAAAACATTGTATTGTTAAACAACAAATTAGCATGAGTTGTGTCTAAAGCAAAACCACTTTTATCTGCAAAAGCAAATTGTGATATAGTTGCAGTAGTAGAATCTGTACTGTATTGAAAATTACTGATGTTGGCTTGTAATTTTTTTACCTCGAGGTGTCCAAAATCTAATCCTCTAGCAATAGGCTTATTACTATCGTCATATTTAATTTGGCTATTGGTAACATTTAATTGCTTAGCAGCATATACCCATAAATCTTTAATTGTAGGTAAAGTATCTTTAACTAATACAGTTGTATTTTTTTTGGGAGATAAGAAAACGATGTTAGCACTATCTACTAATAAAGTATCTGCAATTGCTTTTGATTGTGCAATGCTATATAAAATGTTGTTGCCTGATAGTGTTGCTATTTCATTTGAATACAAAAGCCCGGTAACTTTATTATCAACTAAAACATTTATATTTTTTATATCAACATTTTTTGCTGTTACTATTAATTGATATGGAGAAATTGTAGCTGAATCTGTAACCAAATTTTGATCGTAGTTTGATAATGCAGCTTTGCTGGTATTCATAAAAAAATCTACCCCATCAGCCTTTAAATTGTCAATACCAAAGTGTAATCTATCTGGTTGGAATTTGTTGTTTGTTAAATCTAAATTTTTGATTGTTGCTCCAAAATTATTACCAGCAAATTTATCTTTAAATGACAACCCAACATTCTCAAAAATTAAATGAGAAAGGGTGAGTTTCATCTCAGCTGTGTCTTTATTTACGGTTGTACTTTTATTGCCTGTAAATGCGTCAGCAATGAATTTATAATTAAAAAAACTATCATTCTCTGCTCTTTTAATATTGATGAAAATATTTTTGAAATAAATCTTTTTAATATCAGTATTTCCTTCAAGCAATTTTACCATATCTATATCTACAGATAATTGCTCACCATATAAAAGTGTATCTTTTTTTTGATCTTCTACATAAA